>NZ_JAAHIE010000411.1:0-6682 GCF_010671945.1 Moorena sp. SIO4E2 | reverse complement strand
CCCGTGTTAGAAGCATTCATATTTGCCACAATATTGTGCGGATTTTTCGGCATCATCCTGAAAAAGAACCTGGTTATGAAAATCATCTCTATGGATATCATGAGCACGGGGGTGATTGCCTATTACGTGTTGGTTGCATCCCGAGATGGTTTATTCACACCCATTCTTTCAAACGTCGAAAATAGGGCTTACGCAGATCCAGTTCCCCAGGCAGTGATCTTGACAGCGATTGTGATCGGCTTTTCGATTCAAGCCTTGATGCTAGTAGGTGTTATGAAACTGGCACGGGACAATCCCACCCTGGAAAGCAACGAGATCGAGAATAATAATACCCCATGAGTACCATTACCATTGCCTGGATTGCCCTACCCCTATTTGTGGGATTCAGCATTTATCTGCTCCCCAAACTTGACCGATACCTCGCCCTAGGCGTTGCCATGGTTTCGGTTGAATATGGGACACAGCTATTTCTTCGAGCAAAATCGCCATTAACCTTACAGCTGCTAGATAATTTCGGTGTCACATTACTAGTTGATCAATTAAGCGCCTTTTTTATCTTGACCAATGGGCTGGTAACGGCAGCAGTCATCCTCTACTGTTGGCAAAGTGGTAAAACAGCTTTTTTTTATACCCAGACCATTATCTTACATGGCAGTGTCAATGCCGTATTTATCTGTGCAGATTTGATCAGTTTATACGTAGCATTAGAGGTAATCAGTATTGCTGCGTTTCTGTTGATTGCCTATCCCCGAACCGACCGATCAATTTGGGTAGCCTTGCGCTATCTTTTGATCAGCAATACAGCCATGCTGTTTTATCTGATCGGCGCAATTTTAGTCTATCAGGCCAATCATTCCTTTGCCTTTGAAGGGTTGGGCGGAGCAACTCCAGAAGCTCTTGCCCTGATCTTTCTGGCACTGTTAGTCAAGGGGGGAATATTTGTATCAGGATTGTGGTTACCCTTGACCCACTCCGAATCTCAGAGCCCAGTGTCGGCATTGCTATCGGGAGTTGTGGTCAAAACGGGAGTCTTTCCACTGTTGCGTTTTGCTCTGATTGTGGAGGAACTTGCTCCCATCGTCAGGATATTTGGAGTGGGGACAGCGCTTCTGGGAGTAGGCTATGCCGTCTTTGAAAAAGATACCAAGCGTATGCTGGCTTTTCATACCATTTCCCAGTTAGGCTTTATCCTCGCCGCACCAGAAGTGGGGGGCTTTTATGCCCTGACCCACGGCCTGGTGAAAGGGGCGCTCTTTTTAATCGCGGGTGTTTTGCCCAGCCGCAACCTCAAGGAACTGCAACATCAGCCGATTAATACCCAAATCTGGATTGCCCTGGCTATAGCTAGCTTCTCAATTTCCGGCTTTCCCTTATTGTCAGGCTTTGGGGCGAAGGTGTTGACCATGAAGAATCTAGTGCCCTGGCAAGTTATCGGTATGAATATTGCTGCCGTAGGAACAGCAATATCCTTTGCTAAATTCATTTTTCTGCCCCATGGGGATGGCAGCCAAGGGCAGGTAAAGGTCGGTTTTTGGTTAGCGATGATACTGTTGCTCGGTGGGCTGATTGCCGTCAATGGTGTGTATTACCAAGCATATAATTATGCCAATATTATCAAACCCCTGGCAACCATTGGCCTGGGATGGTTGGCATATTTGTTGATTTTCAAACGATCTGTAATCAAGCTGCCCCGTGTGCTTGAAGAATTTGACCATCTCATTGGGATGATGAGTCTGATGTTAATCCTACTGTTCTGGATGGTGTTTCAACCATGATTGGGCATCTAAATCTAATCTTACGACTGGTTATCTGGTTTTTGCTGACTGCCAATCTGAGTCCGTCAAATATCATCATTGGCATTGCGATCGCATTCCTATTACCAGGACGCCCCAAAACCCCAGAAGCCTTAAAGGATTGGCTCCGGGTGCTCGGTGAAGTGATAGTGGCGATTCCCCAGGCATATATTGAGGCATTTGAAATCATGCTCCGTCCCCATAAGCACGAAGATGTGATCATGGAAGGAGTCAAACCCCAACGGACCCCTGGGCTAATATTCCTGGATATATTCCTGATCACCTTTACACCAAAAACCATTGTGTTGAAATACCACCAAGATGGCAGGTACGAAGTACACCGGGTTAGACGGAGGAGAAAGCGATGACACTGATCCTGATTGCCATGATTCTGGCTCTGCTCATCCCCATTTATGAGGCTTGGCAAGATGATGATATTTGGCAAAAAATGTTGGCATTTGCCAGTATTGCCACCAAAACATCCATCATGATCCTAGTGGTATCTGTTTTGCGCGATGATTGGATGATCGGTGTTGTCGGGGTGATCATCCTGAGTGTGGGGAATGCTGGATTAATGCTACTGGCACATGTAATTAAACGAATGAGTGATGTATGATTAATGCACTGAGTTACACTTGCATAGGTGTCGGAATCCTATTCTGGTTTTGGGGAACCATTCCCCTAATCGGTGAGCGATCAGTATTATTCAAGCTACATAGTCTTTCAGTGGCAGATACCCTGGGATCGATGAGTATCATCGTCGGGCTGCTCCTGAAGATACCCAGTGAATGGCCGCTGCTGATTCTCGCCATTATCTCCTTGGCGATCTGGAATACAGTGCTGGGATATGTGTTGGCTTACTGTTCCAGTAGTGGGGGTGACAATGACTGATAACTATATCTATGTGATAACCGCCCTGCTGCCTTTGTCCGCCTGCATGCTGGTATTTCAGGTCAATCCATACCATGCTCTGGTGATCCGAGGGATACTGGGAGCGGTGGCGGCTTTGGTCTATGCAATGTTTGGGGCAGCGGATGTGGCTTTGACTGAAGCGTTGGTGGGTACAATGCTAGCCATTACCCTCTATGCGGTTGCGGTGCGTTCATCCTTAACCATGCGTCTGGGAGTAATCCAAGACTGGGAAGAAGTTGAGGCAGATGGGGAGTCTTTAGCAGAGGGCAAGACCAAACCGGATTTTGGGGAACTGATGGATGACTTACGGACAATCCTGAGCAAACACTATATGCGCCTTGAGCTGGTAACCTACACAGATAGGGAGACCTTGCACCGGGCGCTGATAGAAAAAGAAGTCCATGGGACCTGTACCGAAGATGAGAGATGGCTGTTTGAGCAAGACCAGAGGGGATTAGCTCAAGGAGCTACCCAGAAGGCATCACCACAGGATGATCAAGACCAGGTAGGGCAAGAGTATGAAACCCTACCTTATCACACCCAGACCAGGGTTCAACGCCTCTATGAGATCATGCAAAGTGAACTTTCATTATCGGCGACAAGCTTGAGTTATGTAAATGTACCAGAGGCAGGGGGAGATCATTAATGAAATGGATTTACATTGCAGCAGGGATAGCGCTGTACGTCAAATTTATGGTTTTGCCCAATCCAGCGGCAGACTTATCAGATCTCTCTATCGTCGAATCCGTTGTACAAGATACTGGAGTGCCCAATGCGGTTTCGGGTATCATATTCCGGAATCGGCTCTATGACACCATCTTTGAAGTGGTGGTATTTACGATCGCGATCATGGGAGCTAAATTTCTACTGGCGGATGAAAAGCCGTTCTGCACGATCTATCAATTTACCGATAAACCATCCATTGTTCTAGCCCGTCTGGGAGCGACGATTGCTGCGTTGGTAGGTATCGAACTAGCGATTCGGGGGCATCTGAGTCCAGGAGGTGGCTTTGCGGCTGGGGTGGCGGGGGGAACCGCAATCGGTCTGGTTGCCATTACCTCATCATTCCAGTGGATGCAGGCAGTCTACAAGCGTTGGCAAGCTGCTAGGTGGGAGAAGATTTCAGTTTTGATTTTTATTGTACTAGCGGTTATAACCTTGACGGGAGTAGAATTACCCCACGGGGAGTTGCAGACACTTGTCAGCGCTGCCGTCATCCCCATACTCAACATCTTGGTTGCAGTAAAAGTTGCTTTGGGTTCGTGGGCAGTTATTTTGGTTTTTATTCATCATCGGGGATTGCTATGATCGATTACAGCGGTTTTCAATTCAGGGAACAGGGAACAGCGGATCACTGGAACAGAACAAAAATTATGTGTACCTTATAGTTATGAAAAACGGTGCGCTTGACCCGTAATTAAATTCGCCACGGGTCGCACCTCTGCATCGCTTTCTTATCCCCCACACCCCACACCCCACACCCCACACCCTACTCCCTACTCCCTACTCCCTACTCCCTACTCCCTATTCCCTTTGCTGATGAAATCTCAGATACGTGACTTAAAACAACTTTATGAAACTGAGTACGATCAGTGGTTAACTGAAACAGTTAAGCGACTGAAAAATCGTCAATTAGAAGAATTAGATTATGACAACTTAATCGAGGAATTAGAAGCCTTGGGACGCAGCGAACGAAATGCTGTTAAAAGTTTACTGTTGCAGATAATCATTCATCTAATGCTGTACCAATTTTGGGAAGCAGAGAGGGGTAGAAAGGCTAATCACTGGGCGGGGGAAATTATTACCTTTCGAGTTCAACTAGAGGATAAACTTACCACTAATTTACGAAATTACTTAGCCGAGGAATTACCCAAGATCTACCAAAATGCTTTATTGATTGTCCAGAAGAAAACTCAGCTTAAGTCTCTACCAGAACAATGTCCTTATTCCTTTGAGGAATTACTGGATAAGGATTGGTTTCCCAAGTGATATAGCAGTCTCCAATCTTGTTCCTCAACGACGGGACTGACCAAATCCCCCAAAGTTCTACCAAAATATCCAGAAATGTGAGAGCCCTGCGTCTTTAGACCGGGGATGAAACAGAGCGACGGGATTAATCCCGTCGTATCCATAAACTTGGGAACTCTTTTAGTTTTAAATATGTCATAATATGTATAAGGAGGTGATAGCAAAATGTATAGGACAATTCCAGTAAAAGCAATATTCACAGATGAAGAAAAAGCTTTTTGGCTATTTCAAGGCGAACAAGCGAATAGCTTATGGAATTGTGCTACCTATTACTCCAAGCAAAAACATTATACTTGGCTAAAACAGCAACCAGAAGCTTTTACTACTTACTGGAAAGAAGATGTGCTGCGTTATGGTTGGAAGACGTATAAGTGTAATGTTAATTACGCGGAACTTTGTAAAGAGCTAAAAGATAATCCTCATTACAAAGCGATGGCGGCTCAATCAGCACAGCAAACTTTAAAGTCTGTGGCTGAATCAATTACAGGTTATAACCAATTAGTCGGACTTTATTATAAAGGCCAGGTAGATAGACCAAGACTTCTTAGATATCGCCAAAAAGGCGGGTTGACTGGTGTGACTTTCCCGAGACAAGCTCTTACCTATAAAAAAGGCTTATTTTATCCCTCTGTCAGCAAAGAGAGTAAACCAGAACTGCTAACAGAAATTGTACTAGAAGCTCCAGATTTTATAGATCCAGATTGGGTCAAAGAGGTGACAATTCGCCCGTACCTGGGAGAATTATGGATTGATTGGGTGATCGACGACGGGAAGCAACCAGTCGAGAACAACCCCAATCTTGATTATTCACAGGCTTGGAGCTTCGATCATGGTGGGGATAATTGGCTAACCGGAGTTTCGACCCATGGAAAGAGCCTGATTATTGATGGTCGGAAACTCAAATCCATGAATCAGGGGTACGCCAGATTGGTTGCCAAATATAAAGCCGGTAAATCAGATTTTTACTGGGATAGCAACCTGGATCGTGTCCAACGGAAACGCAACAATCAGATGCGAGATGCGATCAACAAGGCAGCCAGATTTATAATTAACAGATGCCTCAATGATCGTATTGGAAACTTGATAGTTGGATGGAATGAACGTCAAAAAGATTCATCAAAGATGGGGAAACGGGGAAATCAGAACTTTGTAGTTATTCCCACTAAGAGGTTAATCGAAAGACTAAAGCAACTAGCCTGCGAATATGGAATAAAACTAACGATTACCGAGGAAGCGTACACCAGTAAAGCGTCTTACCTTGACGACGACAGCCTCCCAAAACATGGCGAAAAACCCAAAGGATGGACACCGTCGGGCAAAAGGGTAAAACGTGGATTATACAAGTCTTCTGAAGGGCACCTAATCAATGCTGACTGTAACGGGGCAGGCAATATTGCTAGGAAAGTAGCTGCACAGTTAGGAATTGACTTAACCAAGGCAGGTAGGGGATCAATGACAGTCCCACACCGGTACGATCTGTTTAACTCTCTTTCTAGATCGTACAGGACAAGAAGTGAAGTGGCACGGGTTCACCCTGCCACGTAACAACATTGTAGAATCCCCCGTGCTTTAGCCGGGGGAGATGTCAACTTTACCCGCAATCGACGCAAGGGGAGTCCGGCGCAATACTTTTGGTTCAGTATCGGAAATATAGCGATTTCTATCCTAATGAGGTAAACAAGATTTTTCCCTGTTCCCTGCTCCGCTGTTCCCTGCTCCCTGCTCCCTGCTCCCTGTTCCCTAAAACCAAGGTACCCGATCGGGTACTGCTTCTAGTCTGACTGATGAGCCACACTAGGAGTAGGGAGTGTGAAGGGAGGATAGCATTTATGAAATTTCAGGCAACTTTCTGCGCAGCTACGGCATCATATACCATCAGGATTGAGAATAATGTTACGTTTTATTGCAGTTAATGGAAAATGTCAATTGCATAATGTGTAGCTATTAAG
>NZ_JAAHIE010000410.1:0-6717 GCF_010671945.1 Moorena sp. SIO4E2 | reverse complement strand
ACACCAGCACTAACAAAGTCGAAGCTTTAGACGCAGGAGCAGATGATTATTTAGTCAAGCCCTTAGACATACCTGAATTATTAGCCAGAATTCGAGCAGTGCTGCGCCGCAGCAGCACCCCCCTACTGCCGGTGCTGGAGTGGGGATTGCTCCACCTTGACCCCAGTAACTGCCAGGTCAGCTACGATCAGGAACTCTTGCATCTGACACCTAAGGAGTATGGTCTAGTAGAGCTGTTTTTACGGAACCCCCACCGCATCTTTAGCCAAAGTTTCCTGCTAGATAATCTGTGGTCTTTTGAAGAACCCCCTACAGAAAATGCCGTTAGAGCTCATATCAAAAGTTTAAGGCGGAAACTCAAGCAAGCTGGAGCCAAAAATGATTTAATTGAAACTGTCTACGGCTTGGGGTATCGGCTCAGACAACCCCCTGAGGAAGGTTCAGCTCAAACAAAGACTGAGAAAAACAAAGGCAAAAAAGTAGCTAAAAAGACACCATCTAACCTCAAACAATCAAAGAGCAAGAGTGATAGTTCCGTTTCCCCATTCCCTAAGGCTCAATCCCAAGAACCAAAGCAATCAGGATTAAGTGCTATTTGGGAACAGCAGAAGTCAAACTATATCAAGCGGATCAATGTATTGGAGCAGTTGGTGACGGCTTGGCGAGATGGTGACGACTGCGGAAAATTGGAACAGGAGGCTTTACGGGAGGCACACACCCTAGCTGGTTCCCTCGGTAGCTTTGGTTTTGATCAAGCTTCTCTCAAATCCCGTGAGATTGAGCAGATATTGAAATCTGCGAAAAAAGTTAGCAAAGAGACCATAGCACATATGTCTCAACTAGTGGTAGAACTAGGAGAACAACTAGAGACAGAGCCTAACCTTCCAAAACCTAGTCAAAGTAAACCACTCTCCACTTTCCACTCCCCATTCCCTATTTCCAACTCCCCACGACTACTGATTGTGGATGATGATTTAACACTAGCGCAAGGGTTAGCTTCAGAGCTAGCAGCCTGGAAAATGCAGGTTGAGGTGGCAGGTGATATATCTCAAGGGAGAAAGGCAATTGCTGGTAACCGCCCAGATGTGGTTCTGCTAGACTTGTGTTTTCCTGAATCATTGGGAAATGGTTTCGAGCTGTTAGAAGAACTGAAAACAACTCAGCCCCCTGTACCTGTTGTAGTATTTACGGCTCAAGAAAGTTTTGCTGAACGAGTCAGAGTGGCTCGTTTGGGGGGAAGGGGTTTTCTTCAGAAGCCTGTAGCACCCCAAAAGGTGATGGATGCGATCGCTAAAGCGTTGCAACAATCCGGTCCACCACAGGCAAAGCTATTGATTGTTGACGATGACCCTCAAATCCTGGATCAGCTACGCACTGTGCTAGAACCTTGGGGATTCCAATTGACTTTGCTAAACGATCCACAACAGTTCTGGGAGACCATAGAGCAGTGTACTCCCGACTTACTGATTTTGGATGTGGAAATGCCGGAGTTTAGCGGTATTGACCTATGCCAGGTGGTACGCAATGACCCTCGCTGGGGTGAGTTACCCGTGTTGTTTCTCTCTGCTGTTCAAGATGCTGAAACTTTGCAGCAAGTGTTTATGGCAGGGGCAGATGATTACGTACAAAAGCCAATAAGAGACCCGGAGCTATTGGCTCGCGTGTTGAATCGCATTGAGCGCAGTCAACTAAGACTTAAGATGATAGCACAGAAAAATCAAATGTTGTCAGATAAATAAATAACCCTGGTCAGTTAGTGGACGTAGAATTGGCAGATCGGACATAGTAGAGTTGATCACATTTTATTCACAGTTGATGGTTAACGGTTGACTGTCAGCAATCATGTCAATTGTCAACCTAATTATGATCAATTTCTTTGACTATATCTTATTGGCCGAAACGTTTATTCCCCAAGGTAACTGCTACCTCAGGCAGCCTAACTTGATCTGGCTGCACCTGATCAGTGATGCTCTCATTACCCTAGTCTACTATGTGATTCCTATACTGCTAGTGTACTTGATCAGGCAGCGGCAGAATCTGCCTTTCAAAGGACTATTGATGTTGTTTGGGGCGTTTATTATTTGCGGTGGCACCACTCACCTGATGGAACTATGGACGCTTTGGGATCCAGCTTACTGGCTATCAGGCTCTATTAAGGCAATTACAGCTATAGTTTCTGTCTACACTGCTATAAAGTTATACTCTATTCTACCTCGAATCCAAAATTCACCTAGTCTGGCTGGACAAGAGCCGCTCAACCAGGAGCTAAAATCTCAAATTGAAGAGCGTATTTTGGCAGAGCAATCCTTACGGCAACGTGAGCAACGCTGGCAATTGGCACTACAGGCAGCTAATCAGGGAATTTGGGACTGGAACCCCAAAATCAATGAAACCTTTGTATCCAGCCGATGTAAGCAAATGCTGGGGTATGATGAAAACTACGACATCGGAAACTATAACCATCAATGGTGGACACACATCCATCCCGATGATGTAGACCAGGTGATCAAAGCTATGGAGGATCACTTAGCACAAAAAACCTCCTATTATATTCAAGAGTATCGCTTACAGTGCAACGACGGCAGTTACAAATGGATTCTTGACCAGGGACAAGCACTTTGGGATGAAGCAGGTGATGCAGTGCGGGTGGTTGGCTCAATTACCGATATTAGCGATCGCAAGCAGACAGAAGAAGCATTTCAAGAAAATGAAAAGGCGCTGAAGTCCAACCAAGACCGGCTCGACGCAATTATGAGTTCTCTTCAAGACGTGGTGTGGTCAGTATCATTGCCTTCTGGGATACTGCGCTATGTTAATATAGCCTTCGAGCAAGTTTACGGTCGCCCAACTTTCGAGCTATTCAGCGATCAAGACAACCTATGGCGGCAGTTTATTGTACCAGAAGATTTTGATCCTGTTGAGAAGGCATGGCAAGCTGTTCAAGAAAACCGTCGTGAATCGTGGGATTTAGAATATAGAATTGAGCTCAGTAATGGAGAAATTCGCTGGCTGAACGATCGCGCTCATGTGGTTATCCGTGATAATGGCAGCTCTGTACATCTTCACGGCATAACTACGGATATAACGAAGCGTAAACAGCAAGAAGCTGAACTGCAACAACTCAATCGAGAATTGCAACAACTCAATCGAGAATTAGAGATTAGGGTTCAACAGCGCACAGCTGCTCTACTCGAAAGTGAACAACGATTCCGCTCGTTGTTTGAATCTGCCCCAGATTTTATCCATATCTTAGATACTCAGGGCATGATTGAGCAAGTCAACCCCGCTGTCATTCAGCAGTCAGGTTATGCTGAATCAGAATTGATCGGTAATCGGTTAGAAGAGTTTTTTACCCCCAGATCCCAAAACATTTGCCAGCAACAGTTTCCGGTTTTACTGGAGCAGGGAACCCATCGTCAAGAAATTGAGTTTGTCTGCAAAAATGGCACTGTTATTACCACAGACTGCTCTTGTTCAGTGGTTCATGATACCCAAGGAAACATTAGCTATATCTTAGTGTTGCAGCGAGATATTACTTCACGCAAACGATTTGAACAAGAACGTACCCAGTTAATTGCTAGCTTACAGGAATCAGAGCGACGGTGGCGCAGCCTTCTCGAAAATGTGCGACTGGTGGTGGTGGGACTAGACCGACAGGGTAAAGTTGAGTATGTTAATCCCTTCTTCCTAGAATTGACTAAGTACACAGAAGCAGAAGTTTTAGGCCAGGACTGGTTTGAAAACTTTCTGCCCAATTCCCAGCAAAAGTCAGTACAGCAATACTTCCAAGATATCCTAGAGCCAGACTTTCAATCCCACTATCAGCATTCGATTCTCACCAAATCAAAGCAAGAAAAAATCATTGCTTGGAATAATACCCTACTCCAAAATCTCCAGGGAGAGGCAATTGGAACCATGAGTATTGGGGAAGATATTACCGAGCGCTACGCTATTGAACGGATGAAAGATGAATTCACCTCCGTGGTCAGCCACGAACTCCGTACCCCCTTAACCTCGATTCATGGTGCCTTGAACCTGTTATCAACTGGTCTAATTCAACCTCAGTCTGAACGAGGACAGCGTGTGATTGGCATTGCCGCTGACAGTGCTGAGCGTTTAGTGCGACTAGTTAACGATATTTTGGAACTCGAACGTCTGGAATCTGGTAAGATCCGTTTGTCGAAGCAGCCAGTGAATGCAGCTGAGTTGATGGTTAAAGCTGTTGATCAGGTGCAGGTGATGGCTAATCGAGCTGGGATTAAATTGGAAGTCTCGCCCCAAGCCATTGAATCTGAGATTGAATTCGAGGCTGATAGCGATCGCATTATTCAAGTCATAACCAATTTACTTAGCAATGGGATTAAATTTTCAGACAGAGGTTCTAGTCTATGGTTAACAGTGGAACTGCAACACCCAGAGGAACTAGAAACCACCTCACCCCTTGACCCAAACAGTGCCACTATCTTATTTACTGTTAAAGACCAAGGTAGGGGAATTCCTGCTGACAAACTTGAAAGCATATTCGGGCGTTTTCAACAGGTTGATGCCTCCGATGCCCGTAAAAAAGGAGGGACGGGTTTGGGGTTAGCGATTTGCCGTAATATAGTGGAGCAGCACGGAGGAAAAATCTGGGTTGAGAGTACTGTTGGTGAAGGCAGCAGTTTTTATTTTACCTTACCACAACAAACAGCAGCAGCAGCAGAAGGTGATCACCATGACAACTAAGCGCATTTTAGTGATTGATGATGATGATGGGGTTCGAGAAATCATCCAATTTTCTCTAGAAGCAGCAGCAGGGTGGGAAGTGTTGACAGCTGCTTCTGGTAAAGA
This sequence comes from Moorena sp. SIO4E2, assembly GCF_010671945.1. Taxonomy (NCBI): domain Bacteria; kingdom Bacillati; phylum Cyanobacteriota; class Cyanophyceae; order Coleofasciculales; family Coleofasciculaceae; genus Moorena; species Moorena sp. SIO4E2. The sequence goes on along the minus strand of NZ_JAAHIE010000410.1, from coordinate 1,887 downwards.
GGGATTAGCTAAGGCTGAGGCAGATCAGCCTGATGCTATTCTGCTAGATGTCATGATGCCCGAGCTGGATGGACCGGCTACCTTTCGACAGTTACAAGCTAATGCAGTAACGGCGAATATCCCAACCATTTTGCTAACCGCTAAAGCTAGGAGCAGCGAGCAAAAGCAGTTTCTAGATTTGGGGGTAACTGGAGTTATTACCAAGCCGTTTAAACCTATGGAATTGGTCGAGGAAATCCAAGGGATTCTTAATTGGCTCGATTGACTCATCGAAGTGTTAGGTTTTATTAAAACTCCCAAACCTGCAGCAAATCATAAGGAACTTGATTAGGATTAATTGCTGGTAAATTAGTCGGCTTAGTAAACTTACCTTACTTAATTAATTGCTCAGGACTTACGCAGCTACACCAGATATAGAGGTAAAGGTGCGTTACGCTTCGCTAACAAACCCTACAAATAGAGACTTTGCGTAAGTCCTATTCCTGCAACAAAGCGGTTAATAACTCTCATTTTCGTGAAAGCGATCGCTTTCACTTGCGCCACAATATCTGGACAACAAATTAAACACAGCGATGCAGCGCGCTCAAAGGAGACCACCCCATTCGGGCTTTGCATCAAGACAATGAATCGAGGGTTAATTTCCGACTGTATCTTCCATGAGTTAATTGGTATCAAAGCCTTATATACTAAGCTTTTTAGGGCTCATATCACCCCCTCATAAACTCCAGTCAATATTGATTAATTCAAATCTAAGCCAGTCAACATTACTACAATTACTATTTTGCTTGACCATGGATATCATTATTAAAAAATAACTATTAATTTCAAGAAAGTCTATCCGGCTATTATGAATCGCAGTATTTTTTTTAATAATCAGTCCAACCTTGTGGAGTAGAGTTTTAAAAAAGCTTATAATATGGATAGCATCAAGGCACTATATAATTCATTAGTTTTCTTAATAAAAAATAATGGAAAAACACTTTTTACAGTTTAGATCTGGCATGGCTGGAGTCAATAAAACCATACCGACTGCTGATGGCATTTATAAAAAATTAGTGTATGCAGATTGGGCTGGAAGTGGACGAAGTTACCTGCCTATTGAGGCCAGAATACAGCAAGAAATAATGCCCCTAATCACGAATACTGAAGCGGAAGTCAATTACACAAGAACAGCAATGACACATGCATACAAGACAGCCAGAAAACTTATTGCAGAACATATCAATGCCAGTATAGACGATATTATTATTACTGCATCATCAGGTGCAACTATGCTAATCAAAAGGTTTCAGGCAATGCTGGGATTGACACCAAAAACAAATGTCACGCAATCTCTCCCGAGCAACAAAAAGCCAGTGGTATTTGTAACACATATGGAGCATTATTCCAATCATGATAGTTGGATGGAGACTGACGTAACAGTCGAAGTCATTAATCCCGATTGTACTGGGCTAGTTGACCTTGGGCATTTGCAGGAACTTCTACACAAGTATAGGGAATGTCCCCTCAAGATGGCGTCAGTCACAGCCTGCTCTAATATTACTGGTATAAGTCCACCATTTAACTCTATAGCAAAAATCATGCATGAAGCCGGAGGATTCATATTTGTTGATTTTTCCTGCTCTGCCCCATACGTTGATATTGACATGCATCCTCCTCAAGAGAATACTCACTTAGATGCTATTTTTTTCTCATCTCATAAATTCTTAGGAGGACCTGGTTCCTGTGGTGTCTTAGCATTTAACAGAAAACTCTATCATCAAGTGAACTTCCTCTTTAGGGAAGAGTCTAGAGAAAATAAACCAAGGCATGTTGACAATTACAAAACTATCAAAGAAATTGAAAGACTAGAATACAGCGGAACTCCGGCATTACTCCAGACAATAA
>NZ_JAAHIE010000041.1:0-28516 GCF_010671945.1 Moorena sp. SIO4E2 | reverse complement strand
TTCCTGAACTACTGCTGACTTTTTCAGCTGGTCACCCACCAGGAGGTATTGACTCAAACTATTACTCTGACTAATTTGTCAGTTTTACTGAGATCTAGTCTACCGTACTTTTAAAAGAGCCGCACCCAATTGATTTTATAACGAAGTTGTTCGCACTAAACAGCAACTGCTACGGGTAGAGCTAGATATTGACGAGCAAAATATCCCTGAAGTGGCAGCGTTCCCATGGGAATTTATGTGTTTGCCTCAAAGGGAGAAGTTAGGAACAATGTGGTTGGCTACTGCAGCTGACTTGGTCTTCTCGCGCCTTCCCCCACAGCGGATTTCAGCACCACCGATTCAGTTAGGGGCAAATGAAAAAATGCGGATTGCCTTAGTTGTCTCTGCACCCACAGATTTAAATCCAGTTGCCTACGAAGAAGTACAGGCGGCGATAGAGACACTAGCCCAGGCACAACCAGAGCAGGTGGAATTGTTACCAGTCGTGAATCCAGCTAGCCGCAAAGCTATTGATAAAGTTCTTAGGGAAAAGCCTTACATTTTCCATTTCATCGGTCATGGTCGTTTTCAGAATGAAAATGGTGAAATTGCCTTGGTGGATGAATTAGGTGAGGCACGGTGGATTAGCGCTAATGAATTTAGTGAGCTCTTTAATCAGCATCGACCTGGAATTATTGTGTTGCAGGCATGTCAGGGAGCAATGGAGTCTACATCGAAAGTATCTGTAGGACTAGCTTCCAAGGTTGTGCAGCAACTTATTCCTGTAGTCGTGGCAATGCAGTATCCCGTGTCTAACAGCACAGCTAGCCGATTTGCCTGCCACTTTTATAAACAATTAGCTCAAGGGAAGCCAGCGGATATAGCAGTACAGGAAGGAAGACGAGAAATTAGTCTCCATGAATCAACAGGATATCGGAAACGGGATTTTGCCACACCTGTGATTTTCATGCAAGTGCAAGATGCTCAATTAATTCAACGTCCAATTGAGTCATTTCAACGTCTAAATCAGCCAGTTGTGCTAGACAAGCCAAGCCATAAACAGCTCCATGTAAAGGATGCTCGCCAATCACAAGGGGTCAAACGAGCGCTGTTGATTGGAGTCAGTAAATATGGAAAGGGGTTAAAGCCACTACCTGGCGCAACCAAAGATTTAGAGGAAATCAAAGGAATACTCAGTTCCCCACAACTGGGAAATTTTGTTGATGTCAAAGCTCTCAGCAATCCTGATCGACAGGAAATGGAAGAGGCTATTGAAGAGTTATTCGCTAGTTCTGAAAAAGATGATTTGGTGTTACTGTTCTTTTCAGGTCACGGTGTCAAAGATAGCAGCAATCAACTGTATTTAACAACTCGTATTACTCGTAAGAATTCACAGGGGGAACTAGTTAAGACAACAGCCGTTTCTGCTAGGGCTATCCATAACATCATGAATGGTAGCCGCTCCAAGCGACAAGTCGTTATCCTCGACTGCTGCTTTAGTGCAGCTTTTCGTAAGGGCCTACTGGTTAAAGATGATCGCTCCGTCGATCTTCAAAATCAATTAGGAGGAGAAGGGCGTGCTATTCTCGCCTCTTCAACTGACTATTCCTTTAGTCAATTGGACAAACAGCTCTCAATTTACACTCAGTATTTGGTACAAGGCATTGAAACGGGAGAAGCTGATTTGAATGGGGATAGGGTGATTTCTCTGGATGAGTTACATGAGTACATCGAAAATAAGATTAAAGAAACCCTTCCTGTCATGACTCCTAAAATCTATACTGATCAGGAAGGTTCTAAAATTCAGATTGCTAAAGCACCAAGGGATTATAGCCCTGTTTCAGATACTCCTTTAGTTACCCCAGAGGGGATAAAAGAAAGTTCAAAAGCAGATAGTTTGATAATACTTAGCTTACCTATGAAAATCCTCTCAAAACTTGTTATAGTTATCGCTATTGTGGTGATTTCTGTTTTGCTGCGTGTGGCTTATTTAGAGAAAGAATCTGTGTATTGTAATGATATAATTGAAGGATTTCATAAAGGTAACAAAAAAGCTACTAATACGTACTATAATGATCAGGAGTTTAAAAGGCGGTGTAATCCTGAATAATAAATTTTATCAGTGATATTGGTCTATAAACACTTAAATTTTTATATTACTTGATTTTGGTTTAATAATTTTACAAATCTGTATCTTTTTTTGTTGATTGGGTTGATTTTGGGTTTTATTTATGCAGTCTTCTAAGTAATCTTTATTAATCGCAAATTCATAATTATTATTATCTAGTGTTATTTTTTCAAAAATGATATCACCACTAGTGAAGGAATCGTTTATCTTAGTTACTTCAATAGATGATTGAAGGTAACCTATAACCGGAGTAGGATCTTCATCATTTGATGGTTGTATGTCATGTAGGGGGACATATGGTGAAAAGCATTGTAAACAAACCTTATCATTAAAATTCGGTTTGTAATTATCCTGACCAACAGCTGTTGTAACTATACCGAGCAGGAGAATAATGCTTACTCCAATAATAACAAGGTAATTTAAAATTTTTCCTTTCATGGCAAAGAGAAAAGTAATGGTTGACTACTATACTCTTCGCTAGCTCTAAATTGAATCAGGATATTTTACTAAGAAACCAAGAAATATCTCCAAAAATTCATGAAATGGCGGTAAACTCGTATAAAACAGTGTTTTACACTACTCAATGTTTATGGTAAGTTAATTCTTTGGTTGAAGAAAAAGACAAAAGGCAAAAGGCAAGAGGCAAAAGGCAAAAGGCAAAAGGCAAAAGGCAAAAGGGGACTTACGCCACATTGACTGGTTTGATGGGATTGGCAGTAGGTCACGCTACGGGATTGGCCTACTGCCACCCTACGCGATCAAGCGAAGCTTCCGCGCTTATGCGATCGCAAAAGAACACTTTGTGATTGATCGATGTGAATGCGATCGCAAAAAGACACCTTGTGATTAATTTGATGTGAATGGGATTGGCCTACTGCCACCCTACGCGATTGACCGTAGGTCACGCTACGCGAACGCATTCACATCCCATCAAGCTGAAATCACTTCAAAATCAGAAATCGTCTCAATCCACACCCGTGCTCCACACTTGAGGGGATCATCTGGACGATACATCACCCGACACGGGCCATTGACCTCCACCGTATGAGCGTAAACATTTTTAGTGCCTCGCTTCACCGTAATTACAGGATTACGCTCCCCGGTCTTGAGATTTTGGCGAATGACTTTCTGATTAACGTGGATCACAGCCTTAGTGTACTCTGTGCGCTTTGACCAGTTCCGTTTTGGTCCGCGAGTGCCAGGAGTGACCACCGGCATGCCATCAAACAAAGGAATTACCCAAGTTCTACCCACCTTATAAGCCCCTTTAACTCTGCCTTTGCCCAGAAGGTAACGGACGCGAGTGGCGGAAACACCAAGTAATTCAGCGGCTTGTGCGGTGGAAATCATCATGGGTCGTAAACCATTGCTTTAACGATATTATTACTTTAACACACTTTTTCGGAAAAGGCAAGGATATAGTAAAACTATTGCATTATCGCTATTTCAGGGCTTGTGGGAGGTTTGGAAGGTTTGGGAGGTTTGGGTAGTGTGGGAGGTGTGGGAGTGCTGAAAAACTATTGCATTGTCACAATATCAAGCAGTAGGGGCAACTGGGATTAGTGGGATTAGTGAGAGGAGTGAGATAAAAGTGTTATCAAAAACTATTGCATTTTCACAATTAAATGCTAATACCAAGTTGCGTGGCCAACGGCTGAATACTTACTTAAAAAAAATCAAAAATAATTATTTCCAGATCCGCTGTTTCCTATTTCCTACTCCCTTTGCTAAAAACTAATTGTTAAAATCGTTGATAACAAAATTTTTGGCCGAAACCTTACTTAGTCAGGGATTATATAAAAAATCTCTAGGCTCAAGGTTAATAAAAAACTAAAAAAATTAAGTTAATATTAAATCTAGGTTAACTTTACAAAATATTTATACCCTACTCAGATAAAATTACACTAAAAATTTACAGCGACTTCAAAAACAAGCTTTAACCAAACCTTATAATTATGTTTATATAAATACAATCAAAATTTAACCTGGAAATGAAAACCTTACTAAGGGAGGTCAGCCAGTTTCAATCATCACGTAAACCTAGGCCAAGGCGATTTAAGGTTGGCAACAATTACGTACTAGGTGATAGCTGAAAGCTGAAATGCTGACACAATTTAGCTAGTTTCTGTGCTTCTAAGTCTCTAGATATAAAAACGCTAAATTCGAGAGTTTTAGTCTCGTTGATTCCAGGATTTTATGAAATTAAAAGGATTTGCATCTTTACCAGCTGATACCTTTGCAGAGGGACCCCAGTCTGGTGCAGACAATGGCAACGGTGAACCGATTTCTGCCAATGGTCGCACCGGTCCGTTTGATGGACAACCTGTTCAAGGCTTTAGTGGTGTTCAGTTTGCTCCTAGTGGGGGTGGCTCTTTTTGGTTTCTATCAGATAACGGTTTTGGAGCCCAACAGAATAGTGCGGATTACCTACTCAGACTCTATCAAGTTAACCCTGATTTCAAGGGTGCAGAGGATGGAGATGGTAGTGTAGAGATTGAAGGCTTTGTTCAACTGTCTGACCCTGATGGCAAAATTCCTTTCAAGATTGTCAACGAAGACAGTAGCGGACGCTTTCTGACCGGGGCGGATTTTGATATCGAGTCTTTTGTGATTGATGCTAAGGGCGATATCTGGATTGGTGACGAATTCGGTCCGTTTATACTTCACTTCGATAGCACTGGTAAACTGCTCGAAGCCCCTATTTCTACTCCCAATATCCCCGGGAATACCACAGGGGAATTTGTGCGATCGCCTCAAAACCCAGATTTACAATTCAATAGCCTCAATGGTGATCCTCCTCTAGTCATTGCACACCGGGGTGCTAGCGGTGAGCGTCCAGAGCATACGTTAGAAGCTTACGCTCTTGCCATTGAACAAGGGGCTGATTTCATTGAGCCTGACCTAGTAATCACCAAAGACGGTGTCTTGATTGCTCGTCACGAACCGTTGCTAGATGACACCACTAACGTAGCTGATGTATTTGGTGAAGACCGCAAGTCCACCAAACTGCTGGATGGTGAAGAAATTACTGGTTACTTTGCTGAAGATTTTACCTTAGCAGAAATCAAGCAACTGCGTGCTGTTCAGTCTCGTGACTTCCGTAGTGATGAGTTCGATGGTCAGTTTGAAATTCCCACTTTCAAAGAGGTTATCGAACTACTCCAGCAGGTAGAAGCGGAAACTGGTAAAAAAATCGGTATCTATCCTGAAACCAAGCATCCTACATTCTTCGATGACCAAGGCTTATCCCTAGAAGAGCCTTTAATCGCAACCCTACAAGAAACTGGTTTTACCGACCCCAGCCGGATTTTCATCCAATCCTTTGAAGTAGCTAACCTAATTGATTTACAAAATAACTTGCTACCTGGGGCTGGATTGGAAAATCTACCCCTAGTACAGCTCTACGGAGATGTAGACGATCAATTCCTAAATGCTGGTGGTGGCGGTTTTTCTGCTCCCTACGATATTGTTGCTAATTTCAGCAAACCTGACTTTACCGCAGAAGAGGCTCGGGCTACCTACGGCGATTTAGTTGACATTGTTCCCGACTTTGGTGCTGATGTCACTGGTGATGGTATTCCCGATACCACTTACCAAGATTTAGCCACTCAGACAGTCTTTGACTACATTGGCGCTAACTACGCTGAGGGTGTTGGTCCTTGGAAAAACAGCTTTTTGCTGCGGGAATCGATCGATACTCCTGTTGATGGCAATGGTGATGGCATTGCTGAAATCACTACCCAGCTCACTGGTGAAGTTCGTCCTTTCATCGATTGGGCTCATGATGCAGGAATGCAGATTCACCCCTACACCCTACGTAATGAAGAGCGCTTCCTGACCCTCAACCCTGATGGTACCCCTCAAAGCCCAGAGGATGAGTTCCGTCAATTGATTGAGCTTGGAGTAGATGGTTTCTTTACAGACTTCCCAGAAACTGGAAGAATTGTAGTTGACCAAGAAACTATACTGCCTAATCTATCTAGGTCTCGCGGATTTGAGGGCATGGCATTTAGCCCTGACCGCACCACCTTGTATCCCCTACTCGAAGGTGTAGTAGATGGGGACCCAGAGGATGCTCTACGCATCTATGAGTTTGATGTTGCTTCCAGTGAATACCAAGGTCTGGTAGGATTTTACCGTACCGATGTTCCCGGTCATCCGATTGGGGATTTTACCCCCATCAATGACAACGAGTTCTTAGTCATAGAGCGGGATGGTAAGCAAGGAGCGGAGGCTCAGTTCAAGAAAATCTTTAAGATTGACTTGTCTGAGATTGATGAAAATGGCTTTGTTGCCAAAGAGGAAGTAGTTGACTTGCTCAACATTCCTGACCCAGATGATGTGAACGGGGATGGTGAACTCACCTTTACCTTCCCATTTGTCACGATCGAAGATGTATTGGTGATTGATCAGAATACGATCTTAGTTGCCAATGACAACAACTATCCCTTCTCCGTAGGACGGGGTCCGGATATTGATAATAACGAAGTTATTCTGATCGAATTAGATCAACCCCTGGATGTAGATCCTTTATTAGGTCTTCCAGCCCCCAACTTTATTTCAGGTACTCCAGATAGTGATGAAATTGTTGGCGAGTTAGGTAACGATTTCATTACTGCTGCTGAAGGCAATGATACCGTTGATGGCGGTCTGGGCAATGACCTGATTCAGGGTGAAGCTGGAGATGATGTATTGCAGGGAGACTTTGCTGATAGCACCATTGGCGGAGATGACGTTATCTTCGGTGGCTTAGGCAATGACCGGATTAACGGCAATCTCGGCAATGACAAACTCTACGGTGGTGCAGGAGATGACTTTATCTTCGGTAATGAAGGTGATGACTTAATCCGAGGTGGATTAGGTAATGACTTCTTGACTGGTGATGACTCTTCTGGTATTAGCGGTAGTGATACCTTTGTCTTAGCTGCTGGGGAAGGTACAGATTTCATTCTCGATTTCCAGGCAGGAGTTGACTTAATTGGTTTAGCCGATGGTTTGACCTTTGGTCAGTTATCCATTGAACAAGATTCGCAAAATGCTCGCATTAGTTTGGAGAATCAACTATTAGCAACTTTTGCGATCGCTAATCCTCTAACAGAGGCTGATTTCACGATCATCTAATCCGTTGTAAAACCGGGTAATTAAAGGATTACCCGGTTTTTATTATTTGGTAATACGCAATACTGCGTGGGTTAAGGATCCCCCTCCCGTCCCCCTTAATAAGGGGGAAGCCAGAGGAGCCATAGCTATTGTTCCCCCCTTGCTAAGGGGGGTTAGGGGGGATCTCCAGGAATTGAACTTCCAAAACCGACGCAGTATTGAGGTAACTAAGTTGATGACTGAGGTGCTCGAACTTTAGGTATAAAAAAAATTAATATGTCTAATCTTGACGTTCGCTTTTCTAGCTTTAACGCTTCTTTGAATCGCTCCAATCAAGGGGATTTAATTCAATATTTATCTACTTATGATAATAACCAAGCCAAGGCAGTGGCTGAAATTATTCAGCGTGCTAATCCGGATGTATTGCTAATCAATGAATTTGATTTCGATGAGAATGGAGAAGCGGCCAAACTTTTCCAAGATAACTATCTTTCGGTTAGTCAGAATGGTGCGACAGCGATTGACTTTCCCTATGTTTATCTCGCACCTTCTAACACCGGGATTCCCTCTGGATTTGACTTAGATAATAACGGGGAAGTTGGCGGGGGTAATGATGCGTTTGGCTTCGGGTTCTTTCCAGGACAGTTTGGGATGGTGCTATTCTCCAAACACCCGATTGATACGGAGAATATACGCACCTTTCAAAACTTCCTCTGGAAAGATATGCCAGATGCGTTGCTTCCTGTAGATCCAGTAACTGGGGAATCCTGGTACTCTGAGGAAGAATTAGCTGTATTCCGCCTCTCTTCCAAGAGTCACTGGGATATTCCCATTAATATCAACGGTGAAACGGTTCATGTTCTCGCTAGCCATCCTACTCCTCCAGTGTTTGATGGTCTAGAAGACCGCAACGGTACCCGTAATCACGATGAGATTCGGTTCTGGTCAGACTATATCACTCCCGGAGCTGGGGATTACATTTATGATGACCAAGGAAACTTCGGTGGTCTGTTGGCAAGCGATCGCTTTGTGATCATGGGAGACCAAAATGCTGACCCCTTTGATGGGGATAGTACTGATAATGCCATCCTGCAAATTCTAGATAACCCATTAGTCAACACCTCTGTTACACCCTCCAGTGAGGGAGGGGTGGATGCTAGCAACCGCCAGGGATTGAATAACCTGACTCATGGAGGTAATCCAGCCTTTGACACCGCTGACTTTGGTGAGGAAAACTTTGGTGGTCCTGGCAACCTACGGGTGGATTATGTGTTGCCTTCTCAAAATCTGACTATCACTGACGCAACGGTTTTCTGGCCGAAAAGTGATGACCCTGCCTTTGAGCTAGTGGGTGATTTCCCCTTTCCTAGTTCTGACCACCGTCTAGTATATGTTGATGTTGAGGTAGAGCCTACAGTGGTAGATAGTAACTCCAAAGTTGTCACTGGTATTAACTTCCTCGGAGAGGTTAGCTTTAATACTGGATTCCAGTTTGAGAATACAGAAGTTGGCGGTATCTCTGGTTTAGCCTACGATCCTGCTAATGGTGTCTACTATGGTCTGTCTGATGACCGCAGCCAAAATGCTCCCGCTCGTTTCTATACTATTGATATTGATTTAAGTGATGGTAGTCTAGACAACGGTGATGTAGGGTTTACAGGTGTCACCACTCTACGGAATGCTAGCGGTGAGCCTTTCCCAGAACGGGGTGTTGATCCAGAAGGGATTGCCTTGACTAGTGCTGGAACCTTGTTTATATCCTCTGAAGGGGATGCTAACAATCTTCTTAATCCCTTCGTCAATGAATTCTCTCTAGCAGGACAAGAGTTCAATCAGCTGACGGTACCAGATAAGTTCTTACCTACCTCAGATGGAACCAGGGGCATTCGTAACAATCGTGCCTTTGAAAGCCTGACCATTAGCCCAGATGAGCGCTTCCTTTATACTGCAGTAGAGAATGCTCTGATTCAGGATGGTCCGGCTTCGACACTAGAAGATGAAAGCCCTGTTCGGATTTTACAGTATGATTTACAAACTGGGGAACCTGCTAAAGAATTCCTCTACATCACTGACACCATTCCCAATCAGCCTGACCCTCCTGGCAGTTTTGCTGACAATGGTTTAGTAGAATTACTAGCGCTAGATAATACCGGAACCTTACTAGCCCTAGAGCGATCCTTTGCAGTTGGTGTCGGAAATAATCTCAGGCTATATGAAGTCCGGCTCCAAGACGCTACAGATATCAGTGATGTTGATAACCTATTGAGCAACCCCACTGACCCAGATAGTGGACTCTTAGAGGTTGAGCAAGTAGCTGAGAAACGGTTACTGTTGGATTTCGATGACTTAGGTATTCGTCTCGACAATAGTGAAGCGATCGCATTTGGTCCAACCTTACCGGATGGCAGACAATCCCTAATTGTTGCTAGCGATAACAATTTCAATGACAGCCAGATTACCCAATTCCTAGCATTTGGGCTAGACCTCGATCATATTCAATCTCCGACAGCAATAGTAGAAGCCACCTCTGAGATTAACGGTACTCAAGGGGCTGACCAGTTGATTGGGACTATTGATGCTGATCTGATCAATGGCTTTGGTGGAAATGATACCATTGCTGGGGCACTAGGTAATGATATTTTATTTGGTGGCAATGGTGATGATATCCTGCGCGGAGATAACAATAGCAGGTCCCCAGATGGTAAGGCTGGTGGGGATGATATTATCTATGGTGGTTCAGGAAGCGATCGCATTGGCGGGAAATCTGGTAATGACTCCCTCTATGGTGGCTTCGGAGATGATCAACTCTGGGGTGATGCTGGGGATGACCTATTGAGTGGTGGTCTCGGTCATGATACTCTGACTGGAGATAACTTCTCTAATGGTAGTGGCAGTGATACCTTTGTCCTAGAGATTGGGGAAGGTACTGACACCATTACAGACTTCGAGCTGGGCACTGACTTCATTGGTTTAGGCAATGGTTTGAGCTTTGGTGAAGTTTCTATCACCTCCGATAGTAATAATTCTCTTATCAATGTTGGAGATGGAACCCTAGCAGTAGTGTTAGGAGTAACAACCCTTGCTGAAAGGGATTTCGTTATTTTATAGCAATTCTCAAATTAGGAAGTAGGGGAATAGGGAGTCGGGAGTCGGGAGTCGGGAGTGGGGGTAAGAAAATTAAATGTACCTCGTAAGTATCGGAAAAACTATAAAAATGTGTTCCATTTCCGCATCTTCCCACACTTCCCATACTTCCCATACTTCCCACACTTTTCCCCATGTTCCCTGTTCCCGAAAATCAAAAAATTGTGTAATTAAACTATTTTATAAATGCTATAAAACTGATTAACTTAATAAGTTGAAGTTAATTTTTTTGTGGTTTTATATTTATTAATTTTGATTTTAATAACATTAATTTAATTATAAAAAATATAATAAATCGATAATGTACCAATTAATGTCGTAATTTTGATATGATAATTTTTGCTCCATATTGCCTACTCCCTACTCCCTGCTCCCTGTTATAGCAGTCGCCAGGGCAGTTAGGACATGACAAAAGTCTCAAAGCTAAGTAAGCGCAATAGTTTTACTTCTGACTTCTGACTTCTGACTTCTGACTTCTGCTATACCTTTGCTATGACTTTATAATCCTAAATTTTAGAGGGTTTAATTGAAGGAGTAATATCTCAGGCTTAGGAAGCGTAAAAGTGAGTGTGAAGATCTTCGCACAAGAGGGTAAGACCCTACACCCACCCGAATTTGGATCCAAACCCAAACCTGTAGCTTCTCATGTAAATTTTAAGTAAAGGTGACGTAAGAAAAAGACCAAATTATGTAAGATTATGTAAAGTTGACTATAGTACACTCTTTTATAGTATAGTTTTACGTAAATCCAAAAATATATTAAGTCAAGTAACCTATGGCTTAATTAGTCTGACCGATAGCATCTACTGGTAGGTTAAAGCTACCCAGATTCCTTTGGTCATCTCTGAAGACGCTGCTTAGCCAGCGGGCATCTATAGCCCAGTTGCTTAGATCAAAGACAAATGATTTGTAAGCTATCAGCGTGTCGCGTATCAGCTATCAGCTGATGGGCTATGGGCTATGGGCACGCTACTTGATGTGCTGATGGGCTATGGGAACGCTACACCGAACAGCTTTTGAATAAAACAGGTAAGCATTAGTTTAATAGTAACGAAAGTCACAGGTTAGAAGCCTGTGCCACAAAGCTGACGGCACCTCAAATAGCGTGAGCTAAAAGCTCACGGCTGACGGCTGAATGCTTACAATGATTTGGATTTAGTTTGCTAATCGAAGAGTATCAAATCCAAGACAGTAAAATTCAATAAAACCTTAAGTCGGTGTTGCTGAACTAGTGATTGCAATGAAATCAGGGAAAGGGTAAAATCTACTTGATAATTAATCGAAGATCAGCTTAGGTAGACTCCGTTGAACTCCAGACCAAGGTTATGGGTAACTAGATAAATAAAGTCCGTCTTGATGTGGCTGGATTATCAAGTTAAATCCTCATACCCGAAGGGAGTCAAGGTGATAGCTATCATCATGGTAGCATCATGCTAGTCATAAGCCTAGTATGAGTGGGTAATTCCATTGGCTGTTCTTTTTGAATTAGTTCAGACTCAATGGGATGTTCCGTTCGCGAATGCAGATCAGATTGAGCAAATAGCTTATTCAATAACGTTCAATAAAGCACAGATAGCTTGCTATTATATTGATGTTATATTGATGTTATATTGATGCTATCAGTGTTTGCGTTATTCAGCCATCGCCACACTATCTCCAGGTTAAAGGTTAATTATTAACACTAGCTGTAGAGTTCAGACGCAACCCCTAACTAAGTAGGTAGGAAATTAACGTAATAGGCTGAGGTTTAACTGTTGATTCTCAACAATTAACCTGAAGGACAGTCAACACTATAAAACCTTAGCGCTAACGCTACTAACCTACCTATTTAATGGATCAACAAAACCCTAATAATTAAGTCCTAATAAATTATTTTAATTCTTGATAATCAAGAAAATATTAGGCATTTTAATATTCGCGAAGCGGTTCCTTTGGAACAGGGTAATGAGTACATAATTATTGCTATAAAACTTTCAATAAGTTGATAGCTAATAGCTGATATAGGTACTCGCAGTCTACTACCTAGGATAAATTTGTGGCAGATATATTAGATAAAATTGGTAGCTTTTCTAGTGAGATTGGCGCTGAAATTACCGCCTACGATCCAATAGGTCAAGAGTTATTTGTAGTTTCTGGTGGAACTGAGGTGCAAGTGCTAGACCTCAGTGATCCGAGCAATCCAACTCAGGCAATACCACCAATTGATATTGCTTCTTTGATACCTGACATTGACGGAGCAAATAGCGTAGCCTATAGCAATGGTTTACTGGCGCTAGCCTTAGAAGCTAGCACCTCTACTGATCCGGGGAAGGTAGCAATTGTAGATATTGCTGCGTTTCGGAACAATCCGGCTGACCCCAATGCCCTGAAGGTAGTGCAAGCGGGGCCTCTGCCCGATATGCTCATGTTTACCCCTGATGGCACCAAAATACTGGTTGCTAATGAAGGAGTAGCGGATGATGGCATTGATCCTGAAGGATCGATCAGTATCATTGATGTGTCGAGTGGGTTAGCAACTCTAACCCAAGACAATGTCGCTACAGCAGACTTCAGCGCCTTCAATGGTCGTGAAGCGGAATTCCGGGCAAAAGGTGTACGTATTTTCCCAGACAAGACTGTTGCTGAGGATGTGGAACCAGAATTCATTGCTGTCTCAAGCGATGGTACTACAGCCTTTGTCAACCTCCAGGAAAACAATGCCTTTGCGGTGCTAGACCTGGAGTCCGCTACAGTGGTGGATATCCTGCCTCTGGGTGTGAAAGACCACAGCCAAGGTCAGCCCACCCTAGAGCTATTTGAGTTCAATGACTTGCCTGTACTTGGTACTACCGAAGGGGGTCAGGAGATTAAACTGGGCGGACTGTCTGGCTTATTCTACGAAGGGACGGATGCAGCAACTGGCAACTTGAAGTTTGTAACGGTTCCTGACCGGGGACCCAATGGTGAACCCACTGATGTGGATGGGGATGGGAGTAAAGAACGACCCTTTGCCTTACCGGATTACCAAGCTCGCGTGATCCGCTTTGAGTTAAATCCCAGCTCTGGCGAGATCACCATTACCGAAACCATTTTCTTGACCCGTCAAGATAGCACCACACCAATCACAGGACTACCCAATATTGCAGGGGTGGATGAAGAACCAGTAGACTTATCTGGCAATTTGCTGCCCTTAGATGAGTTTGGTGCTGACCTGGAAGGGGTAGTAATCGCTGCGGATGGCACCTTCTGGATGGTGGATGAGTACCGTCCAGCTATCTACCACTTTGATACCGATGGTGTCCTGATTGACCGCTTTGTTCCCCAAGGAACAGCTGCCTTGGCTGGTGCAGCAGTGGGAAGCTTTGGCACTGAGTCCTTACCTGAGGAGTACGCCAATCGCCGCCGTAACCGTGGCTTTGAGGCCGTAGCTCTGGATCCAGACGATAATATCCTCTACGCCTTTATTCAAACTCCTTTACAGAATCCAGACCGTGCTACGTCTAATAGCTCGGATGTGATTCGGATTCTCGGAATTGATACTACCACAGGTAATGCCGTTGCTGAGTATGTTTACTTGCTCGAAGACCCTGCTTTACGTAGTGGAGGACGAGTAGATAAGATTGGTGATGCGGTATACGCTGAGGATGGAAAATTATTTGTCATTGAGCGAGATTCCGCAGTTGGTGATAAAGCAAAGAAGTTTATCTTCCAAATAGACCTGACAAAAGCCACTAATTTGCTTGCTCCGGATGCCCCCACACTACCCACTGACTCTACTCTAGAGCAGTTGAGTGCGGATGACCTAGATGCTCTTGGGATTCAGGCGGTCAATAAGATAAAAGTGACAAACCTGCCTTCGATTGGGTATCTCGCTGGTGATAAACCAGAAGGTCTAGCGCTACTGGATGATGGCAAACTGGCTGTACTCAATGACAATGACTTTGGAGTACTCGAACAGAAGATTCCGGTGGATGGCTCGGTTCCTCTGAACCCCAATCCAACTCCTGTGGTCTTAGGTCTGATCGACCTGGGTGAGAACAATGCCCTGGATGCTAGTAATGAGGATGATGCCATCAACATCCAAAATTGGCCGGTTTTCGGTCTATACCAACCAGATGCGATCGCATCTTTTGAGGCAAACGGTCAAACCTACTACGTCACTGCCAATGAAGGGGATATCAGGGATGAAGAGGAACGGATTGCAAACTTGACCCTCGACCCAGATGCGTTTCCCGATGCTGAAACCTTGCAACAAGAGTCTCAACTGGGTCGTTTGAGAATATCTACCATTGATGGGGATTTGGATAATGATGGTGATTTTGACCAGCTATTCTCCTACGGTGGGCGCTCTTTCTCAATTTGGGATCAGTTTGGCAACCTAGTGTTTGATAGTGGTGATGATTTTGAACGAATTACAGCTCAGCAAGTTCCTGAACTATTTAATTCTAGCGGCACTCCTGATACCTTTGACGATCGCAGTGACAATCAAGGACCAGAACCGGAAGGAATTGTCACCGGGGTCATTAATGATCGCACTTACACGTTTATCGGCCTCGAACGAATAGGCGGGGTGATTGTCTACGATGTCACTAATCCCACGGCTCCTGAATTTGTCCAATATCTGCCCAATGATAATGGTGGCAATCCAGATGAGCCAGTAGACCGTGAGCCTGAGGGGCTAACATTTATTCCTGTGGAAGACAGCCCCAATGGTGAACCCCTGCTGATAGTGGCTCAAGAAGACAGTGAAACCATTACTATCTTTTCAGTCAACCCCGGTCCGGGAACCCCATTAGATGATGAACTAGTTGGCACCGAAGCTGATGAGACAATCATTGCCCGAGCTGGCAATGATACAGTTGCTGGTGCTTTAGGTAATGATACTATCTTTGGGGGGAATGGAGATGATGTATTACGAGGTGACTTCAACAGCCGTTCCTCTGACAATACCCTTGGAGGGGATGATGTAATTTACGGGGGTGCTGGAAGCGATCGCATTGGTGGAAAAGCCGGTAATGATTCCCTGTTTGGTCAGAAAGGTGATGACCAAATCTGGGGTGATGCTGGGGATGACCTACTGCGAGGCGGTCTTGGCAATGATACCCTATTTGGTGATAATGGCTCTGGTGGTGATGGTAGTGATACCTTCATCTTGGCCGCTGGTGAAGGAACTGATACGATTGGGGATTTCCAAGTCAGTGAAGACTTCATCGGTTTAGCAGATGGGTTAACCTTTGGTCAGTTATCGGTTACTCAAGAAAGTAACAACGCTGTGATTAGCTTCGGTGATGAAACCTTAGCAATCCTGAATCAGGTGCAGGCTGAAACCCTGATCGATAATGCTGCTACGACTTTTATATTGGTTGCTTAAGGCAGAGCAGTTGAAGGTTGTTCGCCCAAGGCGATTCGGTGTAGGGTAGGTTGTCTGTCAGAATGCAGAATGTAGAATGCAGAATGCAGAATTCTTAATTCTTAATTCTTAATTCTACATTCTTAATTCAAAAGGGACTCTAATGGTTGACTACCCATGATTGATTTCACAGTTGCTATCTGTACCTATAACGGCGAAACTCGTCTACCTAAGGTTCTAAAACGATTACTGTCTCAAATTAAAACTGACCATTTTGCTTGGGAAATTATAATTATTGACAATAACAGCACTGATAATACCAGCAAAATTGTTCAGGAGTATCAATCCCATCCAGAAGCTTATCCGATCCGATATTACTTTGAACCAAAACAGGGGATAGCATTTGCTCGACGCCGTGCTATCCAGGAGTCTAAAGGTGAGTATGTCGGGTTTTTAGATGATGATAATCTCCCTACTCCTGATTGGGTTAGTGCTGCCTATAATTTTGGTAATTCCCATCCCCAAGCTGGTGCTTATGGTAGTCAAATTTATGGAGACTATGAAGTTAAACCACCGGAAAACTTTAACCGAATTGCTTGTTTTATCGCTATCATAGAACGAGGTCAAGAGCCATTTTGTTATCAGCCTCGTCAAGGGGTATTTCCTGTGGGTGCGGGGTTAGTGATTCGTAAGCAAGCCTGGTTAAATAATGTTCCTGAACAGCCTTGGCTCAAGGGGGTGTGTGCGACATCCCTATCTGCTAAAGGAGAAGATATAGAAACCTTATCCTATATTCAAAAAGCCGGTTGGGAAATTTGGCATAACCCTCAAATGTGTATTGAGCATCAAATTCCCAAATGGCGTTTGGAAAAAGACTATTTATTGAAATTATTTCGAGGTGTGGGCTTAAGTCGGTATCCCACTCGCATGTTGCGCTTTCAACATTGGCAAAAGCCTTTCATGATTCTAGTTTACCTAATCAATGATTTGGGCAAGACTATCCTTCACCTGATTAGATATCGCCAACACCTCAAGACAGATTTAGTAGCAGCTTGCGAACTGGAACTTTTTGTGAATAGCTTCTTTAGTCCATTTTATCATTGGATTTTTGGAAATCAGTCATAAATAATAAGACAAAATGCTGGCATGTATGAAAAGGGAAAAGGGAATAGGGAACAGGGAAGAGAGTGTGGGGAGAGGGGTTAGTGTGGCTAGTGTGGGGAGAGCGAAGAAGTAGTTTTCGATAATTGGGTATAGTTAAAGACATTTTTATGACCCCGACTCCCAGGGAATGCGCGTTCACGCTTAGCTTTAAAAAAGTGCGGGGTCGCACCGCTCCCGACTCCCGACTCCCTAGGCTGCTATAACTAAATAATTTAATTAGCTTCTAAAAATTGCTGTTTAAATTGGTAAAATTTAATTTTAGCATAAATATTTTTCAAGTGCTTCTTAACCGTGTTGAGAGTAATGAGCAATTCATCAGCAATCTCCTGATAGCTGTAATCAGCACGACGCAGTAACCAAACTTCGGCCTCACGAGGAGTCAAGTCATATTTATTCACCTCTGCGATCGCAAAACTCCCAGCATATTGATCGTGATTTTCTAGTGTTACTAAAATGCAGGGATTTTCAAAGGAGTCTAAGGTGAGCTTAACGGCTCGAATCCGAAAAGATGTTGAGGGTTCAGTAATAATTTCAGACTCGATAATTATTGACTGATTTGGATATAACTCACAGCTGTCGAGCACAGCTTGGCAAACACGCCTGATTTCTTTGGGAACAACGTTAGATTTTGACCTATCCACTGCCAGTTGAGCACAAATAAAGCGACCATAGCAATTGCTATGAACTAACTCTCCCTGAGCGTTCAGAATCAAGACACCATCCATTAATCCTTCTACTACCCCTTGTAAGAGAACACCGTTAAACTGTCTTACCTGAGTATTCATCCTCTAGACCTATGTGAACGTTACGAATCTGCAACAGAGCAGGTACCTACTACAGGTACCTACTACAAGTCCCTACTACAGGTTCCTACTACAATCCATAGGTGTAGCGGCTTTGAGCTTATGCAGTTAGCTATCCAGTTCTGGTATCACTTGTTCATTTGAGGGCGTCAGTGTTGAGTTGTAAGCATATGCGCTACGCGCAGGCTACGCCAACAGCAGTCAGCGGTCAGCGGTCAGTGGTCAGCGGTCAGTGGTCAGCGGTCAGTGGTCAGCGGTCAGTGGTCAGCCTTGTGGGGCAGGCTTCGACGCATCGGACCTAACCCATAAGCTGATAGCTGATAGCTGATAGCTGATAGTTGATAGCTGATAGCTGATAGCTGATAGCTGATAGCTGATAGCTGAATGCTGAATGCTTACCTCAGCACTAGTGTTATTCATTGAAAATCTAGAAACTGAGTTAGAAAAGGGAGTATAAAAAAACTAATAAGGATAATTAAAATCATGAATAACTTTAATGTCAAGCTATCTTCCTGTTCGAATTCATTCCCTGTCGAGTTAACGATGTTTTGAAAAATGGAATTATCTAAGGGCTTCTTCCACCATGGTCTTTTTTGTCTTTTTCGTGGATGTTTTTCTGTTTGAGTCATTGGCACTTGGGTATTAGTATTCGTAAGTTTTGATCTTAGCTTAGTCATGGAATATATCTTATTCAAAATCACTCCTACCTTAAATAATATTTTTGGATAGCGAAACTATAGTAAAACCAAACTAGTATTGACGGTAAAAACCACGGAATCAATACTAATGCTGAGATATAAACCTGCAATACAAATAATCCGTATATTCCTGTTATACTTCCCAAGGTTAATACCTGTTCATGTCGCTGTAGTAATGTTTTTTTGACCAGGATAATAGTAGTCCATTTTCCTAGGAATGCCCCTAGAAAAATAACCCAATGATCAGGAATAAAAACTACCCGATGCTGCCGGATTATATGGTGAACCATATAAGCAAATACTTCTCCTCTAGTTAATACTTCGAGGCACTGCTTTAGATCCTGTTCAACAGGTTGATAGTAATGGCACCAATAGCCAGCAACTGACGGAAAGTAAAAGTCATCTTCGGTGTCATTGTAGTCACCATGGGTGATGATAACAACTTGCTGCATCACATGGTGTTGGAGTTCTGGATTAGGCACAGGAAAATTGAGAAGTTCCTTAGCTGTAATAGATTTGTAAACTTGTCTAGGAGGAATAGAAAAGTCAATAATGGAAGCTAGTCCAAAAGGAGGAGCAGATTGATTGAAAGGAATCAGCCCTTGATTGTGAGTCTTTCCTGGCTTTAGATAATCACTGACTTGGGACTGAAAATCTACTGTACTGTTTAATGTTGGCTGGGGTAAACTATCTGAAGATGACTGGTGATTGAGCAGATGAGCTACTGCTAGCTGATAGGCAAACGGACATGACTCGTCTATACAGGTGGGATCTAGAGGCTGTTCAATAGTCCAAGGCTCAAAGTCTATGTACCCTTCTAAACTCCATTTGCGACTAGCGACTTTATCTTGTTTATCTGTTGCTAGCACAAACCAAGTATTCTGCTTTTCCACAGCAGAGCGAATGGCTTGATCAAGGTTTTCGTATCTAGGTTGGTAGATATGCCGACTGTAGTAAATGCCGATTACTTGAGCATTCAAGGCGTATAGGTGTCTTACCAACTTGGCTAAGTATTCGGAATCAATCAACTTACCTTGTGTGCTTTCTATTGCTTCATCAGCTTGATCTAGAGATTCCTGATCGATGGCAACTAACAAAACAGGCGCTAAGGTATGCTTTGGTACTTGATTCGTCAAATTACGATAGACAGCTTGAACTAACGCTCGGATATCGAACAATAATTCTACTTGAATAGCTGGGATGACGCTCAGCAGTAAAACTGTTCCCAATGCGATCGCTTCTGGTCTTGTCGGTAACCACTGCAGCAGCATTTTCTTCCAATCAAACCGCTCAATGCGATAGGGAATCAAACCGGGAGGATTAAATAAAGAGGGCAGCAGATAGGCAGAGGGATAGGCAAATTTCTCTACGGATTGGAGATGTTGACAGGCTTCGAGTAGTGCATCGTAAACATCTCTATGGTCAGCTAGGGGCTTACAGAACTGCTGGAGAAAACTCTGAGCCACATCATTGCGAATGGGTTCCCGCATCACTATTACCTGTAACCCAAGTTTAATCAGAGAGTTAGCAATGCTCAGACCACTGCAGGAGTTGAAAATGGCCAGCTGCAATCTATGTTCTCTAGCTTGAGTTAATTTTTCTTCGAGTTCACTAATCGACAGGGATATATTCGGAGCGATCGCAAGTCTTCCTCCTGTGGTTGTGGTTTCATCGCTATGTCCAGCAAAGAACAGCACATCCCAGCCTCGTTGATCACAGATAGCATTAGCAATTTTGGTTTTGATATCGACATGGTTTTCATGGGGTTGCCAGGTTACTCGCTCGACCTCAGCAATAGACTTAAGCGATCGCACAGCTTTCCAATCATCCTGCAACGGTAGTCTGGGATCATCTCCGAAGATAGCTAGAATGCGGGTTTTTCTAAGGTGCGCGTTCCCTAGCGCTTTGAAAAAGCGCGGGGTCGCACTGCAAGCTGTCAGGGGCTTAGTACAAGCAATGGGATCCGGATTATCCATAGCGCTTCTGAAAATGCGAACCCTCCCCAGGGGTGTGCCTTCAGGAGCAAGTTCCCAAGTTTCCCATGGTAACCGTTCCATTTCTATAGAGTCACAAGCTACGAAAATATCAACACTGGGGTGAGTACCAATCCCCTTGCCGTCTTCCGATATCAAGTGAGCAACACGAGTGAATTCGTCTCGAATCCGCTGTTGAATCTTACGAACCTCGCCTTCTCCTAACCAACGCTGGAAAGCATTGAGGAACTCTCTTTCTGCCTCCATCAAATCATAACATGGGTCACCTGAACCAGGATTAATTCTGCCACTATCTCCTATAGGTTTCACTGACGTAAATTCGTAAAACCTAGTGTAGCGCTGTCGCCACCGTTGATAACATCTTTGTATTTCCTGGCAATAGTTCAGGCTGGCAGATAGCTGCCTTCTTCTGTCATCCCATAGCAGCAAAAAGAAACAAGAATTATCATCTTTTTTATCCCAAATTTTAATTTCAAAAACTGTAGTCATTACCCAAAATAATCCTCGGATATTTTTATGAAATTTCCCTGTTGACAGATTCGATGTTCCCTGTTTCATTTTTAATCAATAACTGAAAATGCTGTTTAACTAGGATCGAATGCATAAGGAGATAAGGTCTGTGCTGAACTATCCGGTGGGATAATAGTTACAACAAATTTTTCATCTGAGCGTCCTTCCACACGGGCAAACAAAAATGGATCATCAAGCGCTGATACAGGCTCATGTATAATAGACCTTAGATTGCTAACTTGTAGCTTGAATCCATCAGGTAAAGGAGTACCAAGCTGGGTTCCTAAAATTAGCAGCAATGACCATTTTGGGGGAGGAATTGGAGAGTCAATCGGCCAGGTGACGGCACATAGTCGTAAAGCAATTTCACCTAAATCAATGTCCTGATAGGATCGACCTGGTTCGGGAGGAATGTCCATTCCTTGATATCTAAGCTCATTAATCACATTATCGAATTTATCAATTGACCGAAATACCGATGAATTCGCAGTAATGGTTTCAGGGATAAACAATCCTAAACCTTGAGCCAATTCGTCTAATTTACCCTCCAACCATTCCTGGGTATTGATAGCCTTTTGAGTTAGGATAGTAAATACTTCTGTAATCCGAATCGAAAGGGACTTTGTTCTGTGGGAAGTTAGTTGCCACTGATATAACAAATCCAGTAATTCAGGACTTTGGAGTATAGTCAGCCCTTGCTCCCAAGTTAAGGTTTGCCAAAGAGTTTGCTCAGGATATTGTAGGCGATCTAATAATGTTTCTAATGTTTCCAAGTCAGGTTGATTCAGAGATAGCCTAGGGAGTGAATTAGGGGAAGTTACTGGTAGATCAATGGCAGCGGAATCCAAGAAACGTAAATAAAAGAGTAGGTGATTTGGCTCAGGATCAAACAATGATAGAGGTAAACTATAGTTCCAATCAACTTCAGGATGTAAATTACAAACTTGTCGATAATTAACCAGTTCGTCGTAACGGATAAAGCCTCGAATAATAGCAGTTTCTAGCTCTTCTTGCACTTCAATTACAACATAGAAATGAGCAGCAAATTCTGGTAAATCAATGGCGGCTATCGGTACAGTGACTACTTCATCAATTAAACTCTCACTGGTAAGTAAACAAATCTTAAATTCGCCTACGATAAGATTACATACCGCTTCAATCACATTAGCGTATTTAGGTTGTCGTAAAGAACAACAATTATGAGATATCAGGATATTAGATAACTTTTCCTCTAACCATTGTGTAAAACTAAGTAATCCTAGTCCATTCAGATAGGTTTGCCATTGGCGTGCTTCTGAGATGACTTGATTGCTCATTTGTACTGCTTGCTCAAACTGTTCGGACTCTAACCAAATACATTCTGGTTGCACAAGCCTGAGGTCGGTGGAATTAACAGAATAACTAGTCATGATTTTCCTGGATCGCTTTCTCAAGGTAGCGGCATAGTCGCTGGGTATATAGGCTATTAGTAGAACGGTTTTTCCCTGTCATGATTTCTGCAGCTGCTTCTTGGAAGACTTCAGCATCCACGAAAGCTTCTAGGTGTTCCATTAGGTTTTTAAAATAGTCTGGATCCCTAGACATATTTGCTAGATTAAACTGATGTGCTGCATGGGAGATAATGTGGAAAAGTTTGTCTATTGTCCAAAACCGCACCCGATTGAGCAGATCCTTTGGATTTAGCACCCGGCTCACTTGGGACTGATTGGTCATTCCTAAAATAGAGGCAATCTCGGCTTGAGATTTACCGCGACAGTAGATCAGTTCAAGACCTGATATAACCTTTGATGCAAAACGGGCATAACTTCGACTGCGCTGTAGCTTGGTAATGTGGTCCGTTAGCCCTTGCTCTATCCCCAAATCCAAACAGGCTATGAGTTGCTGACCACAGAATTGCTGTAATTCTTGTCGTGCGATCGCATCTAAAGGGTTGGTAAAATTTCGGTCTGGTAACTCTCGGTTCCGTCCAGTATCCGGATCCGACACCTCTAGGGGTTCCGATGGCGGAAATCCGCTGCGAATCCATATGTCATATTGCCGTAGCAGTCTGGCTAGATGTTTGAGTTCATCCCTCAGCTGTACTAGAGAGTTGACAATTACCGATTTTTCCTGCAAGAGGTGTCTCATTTCTTCAAGTTGAGACTGAGTGGGATCCGGACAACGTCTAGCTTTTTTTGTTGGCTGTTGGCGTCTGTCCCTACGGTACACCCCATGAAAGGCTTCTAGGATATTGCGATCGCGTGGCAAGAGTTGTTCAAATTGTGTCGGTCTAGCTCGATTCAGCAGCGCCCAGTCACTGAGAAAACAAAGTCCCCGCTCCGATAAGAAGTCTTTGAGTTTGGGATTTTGTTTGGTTTGATAGTAGACCCAATCATCTAACCTAGACTTGGATGGGGAATTCAGATTATATTTTCGTAATACTTCAACGGTAAAAAATTGGTAATCGGTTTTTTTGGTTTCCCTATCGCCATTCAGGATAAGTTGAGTTGTACCATCCTGATCTAAGATGATGAGTACTTTACCATCATCATCAAGCACAAATGGCAGCAAATCCCGATAGGTGAAGTGATGACTAGCGCTATATAAACTAGCGAGTTTCTTGCAAGCTTTCAGGATTGGGTAAGAGACATAGCAACGAAGACAAAGTCCTGCTCTAGCACGACTTATGGGTGACCCAGACGCCTCAGGGTGAAACCAGGCGTATAGGGAGGTTTGAATGTCCCGATGCTGCTCCACCGACAAATGCGTTCGCGTTTCTGGAGCATCTAATTCTAGACACTTCTGTTGAAAAAACTCCCATGCCAGCGGTAGTAACAGTTTTTTGTAACCACACCCAACACTAGCAGGATCAAGTCTTAAAATTTCCCAATATCTCGATAGAGGCACCATCCTTACACTTTTGCTTAGCTGTGCCATATTGTCTCATACAGATCCTTAGGTTCGCAGTACCCAAACGGGTAATTTTTTCCAAAAGATGATATGGTAAAATTGCGCTTTTTTTGGCCACAAGATAAAGACAAAGTGTAAGCATTCAGCTGTCAGCTGTCAGCCGTCAGCCATTGGCCTTGGGCTGATACGCGACACGCTGATAGCTGACGCCAAAGTTGAGATCAAGTTCCGTTAATCACTTATCAAATAGTCCCTGGATTTTTGGGTCAGGGTAATCCCTAATGGCTAATCATTATTGCTAGGATTACTAGTCTAATGAGGCACAAAAATATTTTTTTTTATACTCCCTCGGTGCCCTTGACCCGTAATTAAATTCGCCACGGGTCGCACCGCTACCGACTCCCTCGGTGCGCTTTCCGTAGGCGAATTAAATTCGCCACGGGTCGCACCGCTCCCGACTCCCGACTCCCTGTTTCCTAAAACCAAGAATAAAAGTACCTCACATGACCGATAAATTACCACCAATTTACTTCTACATTCCTCAGGGTTTCTGGCCGGACACCATGCCCAAAAGTGCCGATGAGAACTGGAAAGGCTTTGGGATTGGTATCTATGCCTGGACTTTACAAACCTATCTACGCCTGAAAGCCGATGGTTTCCCTTGCGAACTAGTAGCAGAATTGCCCAGAGAAGGGATTGTCCTGAGCCACCGCAATTGCTTACGAGCTCACAAAAACCAGCTCAAGCCAGGACCAAAGTTATTGCTGATTTGTATTAAAGCTGAACAAAGACCCTATCCCTATGCTCAACTCCATGTGGTACAAAATCCTCTGGAAACAATGCATTTGCGCAATAGTTACTACCTACCCCACTGGACTCAGCCAGGGTTAATTCAGCGCCATCCAGCACGATGCGATCGCTTTAAAACCATCGCCTTCTTTGGTCATGAATTTAATCTCGCGCTACAGTTAAAGCATCCCTCCTGGCAACAACAACTCCAAGCACTAGGGTTATCTTGGCAACCAGTAATCAATAGCAATCGTTGGCATGACTATAGCAACCTAGACAATCGCTGGCATGACTACAGTCAGATTGATGCTATTGTGGCTGTGCGTAGCTTTGAGGGCAACACAGGCTGCCTCCACCGCAATTACCTGACCAAACCAGCTACCAAACTCTACAATGCTTGGCTAGCGGGGGTTCCTGCTATTCTCGGATGTGAAGCTGCTTATCAAGTAGAACGCTATAGCCCACTAGACTATCTGGAAGTGGCTACCCCTAGCGCGTTAATTTCAGCCCTTAAGCGGTTGAAAGAAGAGCCTAATTTACGTAGCGCTATGGTTAATAATGGTCGAATTCGTGCCAAAGCGATTACCCCTTCAAGTACTACCAAGAAGTGGCGTTATTTCTTAGAAACTATTGCCTTACCTGCCTATTATCGTTGGTGCAATCAATCTCATTGGTCTCAACAGATTACCTTGGGACAGGGTTATATTGGCTTTCAGGGAAATCGAGTTAAAAATAAACTAACAAGAGTTTTATTGGCTAGCAACAATTCCATATAAAAGTCGATGGCAAATGGATTTTGGTACATGGGTTTTATCTCCTTATTATATAACATTTATCAATTTGCTGATGTACTTACACCGCTGGTTTTTAGGGAATAGGGAGTATAGATGCAGCCCTTTTTTAGCAACCAATAGTTTAACCTATCATTGTAAAACGCTATACTTAAACTAGATACTAACCCAATACTACTTATTAACCAGTCCCAACTATGGTTCAAGCAGTATCAAAACTATTAACCTTTGATGAATTCTTAGAACAGTACCCAGAGGATGGAGGAAACTATGAACTTCGGAATGGTAGAATTGTAGCTATGCGTCCCACCGGTTTCCACGAACAAGTAGCAGCTCTCATCGCCAGAAAGATAGATGTTGACATTGAGAGACTTTCACTACCCTACTTTATTCCTCGAACTTGTCTTGTCAAACCCTATCAAGAGGGAGAAGGCTATTTACCAGATATCATTGTATTGGATAAACAAACTGTTGCGGAAGATCCATACTGGAAAAAAGCGATGCAGAGGTGCGACCCGTGGCGAATTTAATTCGCCTACGGAAAGCGCACCTAAGCGGTCTTGGGGGTCCCCCCCATGAGCGACTGCATCAAGACAGGTCAAGTATCTCAATCGGTAAATCAGCTAAGTTAATCGTGGAAGTCGTTAGTACCAACTGGCAAGATGACTATCTAACCAAACTGGCTGAATATGAAAAATTTGGCATTCCAGAATACTGGATTGTTGACTATAAAGCTCTGGGAGGAACCCGATACATTGGGTCTCCTAAAATTCCTACAGTTTGGATATACGAGTTAGCTGATAATGAATATAAAGAAGGCAAAACCTTTACAGGCTGTGAATCTATTGAATCACCAACTTTCCCAGAACTAAAACTAACTGTTGACCAGCTGGTCAAGGCCGGAACATAAATCTTTAGTGGCTCTACCGAAGTAAAATACGACATATTAGGGGATAACAATAATGAAACTATTCTACTACCAATATTCATCGAAACGATTCCCTGGTGGTCTCAATAACTTCGGCGATGACCTAAACCCTTGGCTATGGCAACAGTTAATCCCTAACTTACTAGATGAGGATGAAAGCACCGCCTTTGTTGGAATCGGTACCCTCCTAAATAATTTACTCCCCAAGCGTTTACCCAATGCTAGCCGAATCATCATTTTTAGTAGCGGAGTCGGTTATGAAAAGTTACCAAAACTCCAAGATTCCTGGACAATTTACTGTGTAAGAGGACCCCTCTCCGCCAAAGCCTTAGACATTTCCCCTCAATTAGCCGTTACCGATGGAGCAGTGCTAGTCAGACGACTCTTCCATCCAACCAGTCAAAAAATCCATCAATTTGCCGTTATGCCCCATGCTAAATCTGCCAGATATGGCGGTCAAGCCTGGCATCAAATTTGTGAACAAATCGGCTTTAAGTATATTGACCCTAGTTTGCCTGTCGAGCAAGTATTATCTGCCATCAGCAAAACCAACATCTTACTAACAGAAGCTATGCATGGAGCAATTGTAGCTGATGCGCTACGAATTCCTTGGATTCCCATCTGCACTAATCCAACTATATTGGCATTTAAATGGCAGGATTGGTGCTTATCCGTTGGTTTGAAATACCAACCCCAATATATCATGCCTCTTTGGGATTTATATCCTAGAACAGCACGGGGAATTCGTTCCTCAATCCGTTATGCTCACTTTTGGTTTAATTGGCTCAAACAAGATCAGTTGCGTTCAGTCAAGACACTTTGGGGTGAAAAACAACAATTAATCGCTACTCAACTATTCAGAATCGCTCAAACTACATCTCCCTACTTAAGTAATGACCATCGGAGCGAGCAACTTACCACTCAATTGGAAGAAAAATTAGATAAATTGAAATCAAGGATGACTTATCAAGAATGAATTATCAATTTTGGGGTTGCTGAACTAAGGAATGTAATGATATCAAGTAACCTTCTATCAGTGAAAAATTCCCGATTCCCAATTCCCGATTCCCGATTCCCGTTCCCCTCCTGGGAGGGGTTAGGGGTGGGTTCCGATTCCCGATTCCCGATTATTGCCGATTTTCCACACTCCGATAACGGAGCCATTCAGCGATAAAAGCAACTGCACCTGATACCAGGATTAGCAAAACACTAAGAGCATTTATATCTGGTTTAACACCAGTGCGGATGCGGCTAAAGATTTCCATGGGTAGGGTAGTTGCACCAGTCCCAGCGGTAAAACTAGAAATCAGAAAATCATCCATACTTAGGACAAAAGACAATAAACAACCAGCAATAATCCCTGGCATCAATTCCGGTAGTAAGATTTTTATAAAAGCTTGTAGAGGCGTTGCTCCTAAATCGAGGGCTGCTTCTTCTAGGTGAGGGTCAAGCTGGGTGATACGGGAGGAAACAACAATGGCAATATAAGCCAAACAGAAAACTATATGAGCTGCTATGATAGTCCACAGACTCAGAGGAATAGCCATAACTGCCAAAAAGATGAGAGTTGCCACTGCGATCGCAATATCTGGGATAATCAGGGGTAAGTAGGATATCCCTCGATACAAGCGTTTCCCTGGAAAGTGGTAACGGGCTAAACCGACTGCCATCATGGTACCCAATACCGCAGAAATCCCTACTGCCACTAGCGCTACCGTGAGACTATTGAATAGTGCGGTCTTTACACTCTCGTCCTCCCATAGTTTTAGGTACCACTTAAACGTGAATCCCTGCCACTGGGCGCTGTATTTAGAGTCATTGAAGCTATAAAACGTCAGTACCAGCAGGGGTAGGTACATATAAAAGAACATCACCAGGGAGAAAATACCTTGCCAAGAAACCCGGAGTTTTGGTTGAGAGTTTACCATGTCTAGGGTAAGCTCCTCCTGCTGATGGTATAGTTGTTCATTAGTCATTAGTTATTCGTCAATTGTTACTTGTTACTTGTTACTTGTTACTTGTTACTTGTTACTTGTTACTTGTTACTTGTTACTTGTTACTTGTTAATTAATTTTAAGTTTATAGTTAAAATTTTCCATTTTTATGAATGCAAACATTTTCTTTTGATAGGGATCCCTGTAGGAATTGTGAGAATTGTTGATCCGAATTTCTCTACTCCCTACTCCCTACTCCCTACTCCCTACTCCCTACTCCCTACTCCCTACTCCCTACTCCCTACTCCCTACCCCCTACTCCCTACTCCCTACTCC
>NZ_JAAHIE010000409.1:3937-6749 GCF_010671945.1 Moorena sp. SIO4E2 | reverse complement strand
TTAAATTGTCTATTTTTTATCTATTTTTGAGTAAGGGGGAAAAACTTCAAAGTCCTCTCCCTTGCTCTTGAGCACCCCTGCCCCCTTAGGGATTCAATCAAAGAAATCATTTGTAGCATTAATAGTGCTAATTCCTAGTGCTAATGTAAGCTGACAGCCGTCAGCTGTCAGCTGTCAGCTGTCAGCTTAAAACAAACCTCGTTCCCATAGCGTGCGCCGTTCGCGTAGCGTGCGCCTATGCGCAATGCACAAACGGGAGAATTTAATAATTCGAGATTAATGATAATTGAAAGTCTGGGTAAAAGCCCTTGGCTTGTGGCCACGCTACCCGAACAGCTGACCTAACAGAGATTAAACGAAGGCTTACCTATGCAAGCTAATAGCTGATAGCTGATAGCTGAATGCTTACGTGCTAATTCAGATTAGATACCTCACCGCTTACTTCCCCTTCTTGCAGTATCTTCCCCCACTTCCCGTCTCTTACCGATCTCCATAAATCATCCCCCTACAAGTACAAAGCCGTTATTTGGGTCGGACTAGCCGGGAACTCTATATGTAACTGGCCTCACAGAAGTCCATGTTGTTCAATGATTCTAACCCATAATGATTACAGCTCCAGGCTATCCCATCACTGAGTCAATCGAATCTGGCACTAGAACCCTACTTGGTATTGCATTCTGGTGGTGGATGATAAACAGGAAAATCGCTGGGTGATTGTCAATCTGCTGGCTCCCCTGGGATTTGAACTGATCGAAGCTAGCAGTGGTCAAGAGGCTTTAGACGAAGCCACAGCATTTTCACCAGACCTGATTATCACTGACTTGTTGATGCCACAGATGGATGGCTTTGAGATGATCCGACAGTTATGACAATCCCCCCAATTGCACTCAAAAGTAGTGATTGCGTCTTCGGCTGTTCAACTTCAAGGCAGAAGGAGGCAGGTAGATCCCCATTGGTTTCGAGGTCTAAGCTATCTCAAAATTGGTCTGCGCTGGCTCAAAGGAGTAGTCAATAAAGGTAGGCAACTCAGTCGGGCCAGTACCGTTGTTA
This sequence comes from Moorena sp. SIO4E2, assembly GCF_010671945.1. Lineage (NCBI taxonomy): Bacteria > Bacillati > Cyanobacteriota > Cyanophyceae > Coleofasciculales > Coleofasciculaceae > Moorena > Moorena sp. SIO4E2. The sequence continues at coordinate 5,699 of NZ_JAAHIE010000409.1, read as the reverse complement.
CCTAAGAATTCGCAACCGTGCTTTGCATGCCATAAAGCTGAGGATGATTACTACGACCAGATTTGGTTTTCCCGTATTCGGTCTTTAAAGTGTAGAACCTGATCTGTTTGGTTTTCACACAGATGTGTCAGGCAGTCAGGGAGGAACCTTGAAGCTGGAAACTGAAGTGGGAGCATATAGTGAATTTATCATCACTTTACCTAAACCAGCCGAATAGACCTGATCATTTCCGACTTGAGTATTTTGAACCTGCTTGATCAGGGAAATTAGCATCCTGGTCAAGCTACTACCTTTTCCCATAGGTTTTCCCAGTGGCAGCAAATTAATTGACATTAAAAATTGCTACTTAGCCTATTAATTAGCCTATTAATTAGCCTATTAATTAGCTAAAGATATCCTTAAAAAAGTCTGCTATTACCTCTTCCTTATAATCCTTAAATTCACCAGCATCAAACCAGAGACCATAGCATACCGGGCATTTTTCATACCGAATATGAGTCTGTTTTATATCAACCATTTTGGTCAGTTTTGTCTGGCATTTCGGGCAATTGATATCTCTAATTTTATTAAAGTTACTCCCTGTTTTCGGGTCACCTGTATCTATAATCTCGGAACCTTTTATCTCCTTCAACATTTGAGCTTCCATGGAATCAAACCAGATCCCTTGACAACTGGTGCAGCGGTCTACAGGAATCGTTGAATACACAACTGCTTCTAAGGTTCCTTGACATTTAGGGCATTTCAGCTGGGTCATTTCGCTCAACCATCTCTAGGATTTACATATCATACTCGGTAGCCAGACATAATTCAAGTTGACTGTTCAGAGCAGGGAACTTCGGAGCAGGGATCGGGTATCTTGGAACAGAAAGGGTTTGAGCAACTTTAAGTTTATTAACCAAGAGAACATAAATTTAACATAATTTATGTTCAGTTATTTATTTGATACTTACTCTATCTAAAAATAGAGATTTTATGGTACAGCCAAAACCAGAAGTGACATAATAACTGCCACTGCTCCTAGAACTACTAGTCCCATCTGCCGGAGCAAGAAGACTTCAGCTCCAGACCACCCAACAGCAGTGGCAGCAATAATAGCACGAGCAGGTGAAATCATCGTGGCGTGGGCGCTAGCTCCATTCTGAGCTCCCATCAGCCACTGTAGTGGTAAGCCAGACTGAATGCTTACCTCTTGTTGTAATTGGGAAAGTAGGGCATTACTCGCAGTATTTGAACCAGTAATCCAGCCTCCTAGAGCAGCTAACCAAGGTGCAACCCATATATACTTGTCACCAAGTGTTGCTGCGGCCATGCCTAGACTAGCTATCATGCCACTGGCTTGCATAACTTGAGAGGCTGCTAGAAAACAGGCGAGTGCGATGGCTCCAGGGATAAATTGTTGCCAAGCTTGCCTTGTTATCACTCGCAGTTTGTGTACGACTGTTCCCAAAATTGTGACTGTAGCCAAAGCTGTCAAAAGTAAATAAAAGCCTGGGTTGTAAAGCAGGGGTAGATTTAGATTGATGGTAGCTATTGATATCACAAAATGGCTCTTGAGCCAAATTTTTAAAGGAACAACTAAACGAGAGATCAGCAGAATTGCTGTCAGAATCCCGTAGGGAGCTATTACCTGCCCGAGGGATACTTTAGTAATACCATGCTCAGCCGAATCATGAGCCGTTTTTTCGGAACTATTACGGGCACTGTTGACTAGATTTACTGTTCTTTTTCGTTTTGCCTTATGAAATAGTTTATGAAATAGTTT
>NZ_JAAHIE010000409.1:0-3636 GCF_010671945.1 Moorena sp. SIO4E2 | reverse complement strand
CCTCCCCAAGGTACAGCCATTTGACCCAAAATACCCAGTATAGCTGACTGAGCAGAACTATAACCTAATGCGAGAAACAGTGGAATGACTAAAATGGTACCAACTCCAAATCCACTAACTGACTCGGCAAAGGGAGCGAACCCAATTACTAGCAGCAACACCTGTAAGTCTCGCTCAGGAACTAAACGAGCAATACCCTGTCCTAAAAGGCTCATACCATCTACAGACTTGAGCAGATAGTAAAGTAGCAAACTGGGAAATAGCACGTAGAACACTGATAATGATGTCGCAAGTCCCTTCACCAAAGCAAGTAGTAATTGCCCAGGAAACAAACGAAAAACAGGAAATAGTAGTGTTGATCCGATAGCAGCTATCAAAGTAGCAAGTCCTGCCTGTTGGCTTGGTCGCTGCAATACCACTAGCATTACTATGGCTACCCACAAGGGCATAGTAGCAATTATGATTTCCAAGACATTTGTCTCCTGTATTAACAAAAGTTAATCGTAAGCATTCAGCTATCAGCCGTCAGCCGTCAGCTATCATGCTAATCAACGGGAGGTAGTAAAAAAGCTGGGGGGTGCTGGTACGGCTGGTTGAAAATCCCTGCTCGTACTGATCCGACCCTGTGGAGTTAAAGCGCCTGCTAGCACCTCAAGTAGCGTGCGCGCAGCGCATTAGCTGATAGCTGACGGCTGAATGCTTACAGTTAATCTACTTTTGCTAGCTGACGACTATTTAAATTAGTATTGTGAGATAAGTTGATAGCTTGATCTTGACACAACAGCTTTTCGGTGAACTCCATTTCTCTAAACTGCTGTAATTGCTTTAGTTTGATTTCCAACTCATCTATCCTTTGGATAAGTTTATCAACCACATTAGCTACTGGATCAGGGATGTTACTGTGAGCAAGTGGACTAATCGGCTGGGCGAATTGCCTAACTATTCGTCCCGGAATCCCAACAACAGTGCAGTCATTAGGAACAGACCGTAAAACTACTGAGCCTGCTCCAATACGGCTATTGTTACCAATTTCAATGTCCCCAAGAATTTTTGCTCCCGCTCCGACGATTACATTTTTTCCCACAGTCGGATGACGTTTACCTAGTTGTTTGCCAGTGCCACCTAAAGTAACGCCTTGATAAATTAAGGTTCCATCTCCAACGATGGCGGTTTGCCCAATTACTACACCTGTACCGTGATCAATAAATATGCCCCGACCAAGGGTAGCACCTGGATGAATGTCAATTCCTGTTAGCCAACGGACAATGTAGGATACGAAGCGAGACAGCCAAAATAAACGGTGGCGATATAAGATATGAGCAAAGCGATGAACCGTCACTGCCTGTAAGCCTGGATAGCAAGTTAACACCTCAAGCCAAGAGGAAGCAGCAGGATCTTTCTCAAACACAGCCTCAAAATCTGCTCGAATAGAATCCCACAAGCCTAAAGTAGATGAAGCTGTGGTTTGGCCATGTTTCTTCAAAGCTTCAAGAGAATGCTTCATTTCTGATTTTTGTTTCATTTTGAGTCAAGCTAATATAGCAGTTAGCAGTGAGCTATCAGGCATCGGCTTTTTTGCTTTTCCTTGTCCTGTGTGTCGTTCAGGGTTTTAAGGTGTACCTGATTAAATTGCCAACTGCTATAATAAACTATCGAGCCAATTTGTTATTATTGGGTATTTTGAAGTAGTAGAGTGATTTGATTGATGGACTCTACTTACTTCTATTTCACTCAATTATTCACTCAATTATTCACTCAATTTACAGCTGCCATCTGCTTAGTCATGGCTAATTTGTAGTTATTCGTCCAAAATGTATCCCAATTATGTTTGGCTTTCTGATAGCCAGCTGTTAAATGATCTACGGTAGATGGATCCGCATCAACTATCTCATTAATGGCATCTCTGACCTTTTGACGATGGATAATATCAGCTTCACCAACATGAAAGTTCCAAAACTCCCAATCAATGGTGTGTTTGTTTTCTTTGATATATGGGTTTTTGACAAGATATTTGTACATAGTAGAGAGATAAACTTGGCAAAGGCACTCTCCACCCATGCCACATAATCCAATAACATAGGTGGTAGGCTTGGTTAACGTTAGTTGCTTAATCTCATCAAGCAAAATCTTATTTTCTTCGCTAAGAGAGTCTTCAAATAAATCTTGATTTATACCAATACTTAACAAATAGTTATCCCATAGTTGGAGATGATTATTCTCATGATCTCCTTCACCTAACTCTTCTGCTAGTATCTCAGCCGTTAAGCTTTTAAATTTTCCATAAGGAGCTTTGGAAATTAGAATTGCCAGATTATCAGGAAACTCTTTCGTAAAATGACGGTACTGGATACATATCTGCTGTAAAGCTGACAGTGGGGCATGTTGTAAATATTGCAGTTTCTTATCAGCTAGATATTCAGCTTCCAGTCGAGAATGATCTGCCATAGTCCAAAATTCGTCACGAGTTGTCATTTTTTTATCCTTTGTGTGTTTTATCTTAGCTCTATAACTACCATCATTCGCTAATCTGAAAATCACCTGAGTTTTCTGTTAAATCAACTGGTTAATCAGCTGTGAAACATCTAATTGTATGATATGCGTTATAATTATCAAATTTATATGAAATAGCTTAAAAAAGGCTACATATAGTTATTTTATTATAGGTATAAATACGCGCTATTTTATTTACAAATAATGGTGATCTGATAATTGCTAAAAGCTGTGTAACTTGGCTTTTATATTGCCTATTCCCTATGGCCTATTCCCTATTTGCTATTCCCTATTCCCTATTGCGTATTTCCTATTGCCGATTCCCGATTCCCGATTCCCGATTCCCGATTCCCAGCCCGTAGCGCTCTAATAGGTAAGTGGCAGTAAAAGTCAAAAAAAAACCGGCTTCTCCTAGGAAACCGGGTTTTTAAAAGGTTTAGTTTATTGATGATTGAATTAGCCTTGATGGGCAGGTTCTTTCGCCAAGAACTTTTCTAGTTCAGTCAAGGCATCAGCATCAACTTTAGTTTGCATGGGGCAGAACTTTGGTCCACACATGGAACAAAACTCTGCTGTCTTATAGATATCTGCTGGTAGGGTTTCATCATGGTATTCCCGAGCTCGTTCGGGGTCAAGGGAAAGTTCAAACTGGCGGTTCCAGTCGAAGTTGTAGCGAGCAATGGAGAGTTGATCATCCCGGTCCCGTGCTCCTTGACGATGCCTGGCAATATCCGCCGCATGAGCAGCAATCTTGTAGGCAATTAATCCATTGCGGACATCTTCAGCATCGGGCAGTCCCAAATGTTCTTTCGGGGTTACATAGCACAGCATGGCGGTACCGTACCAGCCAGCTAAAGCTGCCCCAATGGCAGAGGTGATATGGTCATATCCAGGAGCAATGTCTGTCACTAGTGGTCCTAGGACATAGAAAGGTGCTTCTGAACACTCTTCCATCTGCTTTTTGACATTGAACTCAATTTGATCCATCGGCACATGACCAGGTCCTTCTACCATGACCTGTACATCATGTTCCCAAGCACGACGAGTCAACTGCCCCAATGTTTTCAATTCTGCTAACTGGGCTTGATCAGATGCATCATGGGTGCAGCCAGGACGCAGGGAATCCCCTAAGCTGAAGGAGACATC
>NZ_JAAHIE010000408.1:0-6758 GCF_010671945.1 Moorena sp. SIO4E2 | reverse complement strand
ATCGGGAATCGGGAATCGGGAATCGGGAATCGGGAATCGGGAATCGGGAATCGGGAATCGGGAATCGGGAATCGGGAATCGGGAATCGGGAATCGGGAATCGGGAATCGGGAATCGGGAATCGGGAGCAGGGAACAAGGAGGTGTGGGAGGTATATTTGATTAATAGAATACTTTGGCAAGAGGTAATCATGAATAGTGAGAAAGGAAAACTCAGGGCAAAACTCAGCATTGTTGTAGGAATAATCACTGTTGTATTCGCAGCTGGAACATTTTTCCTAACTCGTTCTGATCTATCTAGCCTTAGCACTTCAACCGTGGCTGGGTTAGCTCTAATCAAGACAATGGTAAAGCAATCCGTCCCTTATGAGGTTGCTTTAAGCAATAATAAGCCCACTTTAATAGAATTTTACGCTGACTGGTGTACCACTTGTCAATCCATGGCTCCCATCCTGAACAAATTGCACCAACAGTATGGAGAAACCGTCAATTGGGTGATGCTAAATGTAGATGACCCCCAGTGGGCTAAACCCATTGAAAAATACCGAGTGACTGGTGTGCCTCAATTCACATTTCTAGACAGTAATCAGGAAGAGACAGAAATCCTAGTTGGCAAAATCCCTGAACCAATTATCACTAAAGTGCTGCAAGAGCTATTATCCTGAAAACAGGATTACCATAGGTGACAAGTTGCAGGTTAGAAAGTTGCAGGTTAGAAAGTTACAGGTTAGAAAGTTACAGGTTAGAAAGTTACAGGTTAGAAAGTTACAGGTTAGAAAGTTACAGGTTAGAAAGTTACAGGTTAGAAAGTTACAGGTTAGAAAGTTACAGCTTATTAAAGCTTAAACAAACCAACTTTAAAGCTTCAAGCCTTCAACCTTGGCCTTTGGCCACGCTACGCGAACAACCTTGGCCTTTGGCCACGCTACGCGAACAACCTTGGCCTTTGGCCACGCTACGCGAACAACCCTTCAACCAAACCACCTTCAAGCCTTCAACCTTGGCCTTTGGCCACGCTACGCGAACAACCTTGGCCTTTGGCCACGCTACGCGAACAACCCTTCAACCTTGGCCTTTGGCCACGCTACGCGAACAACCCTTCAACCTTAAATAATATCTGTCTAGAAAGCTGCTTTTAAGATACCGATATCAAAACTACGAGACATGACTGCACTAGTTAAGTCCGCACCACTAAGGTTAGCACCACTTAAATCTGCTCCCTGAAGGTTAGCACCACTCAAATCTGCTCCCTGAAGGTTAGCACCACTCAAATCTGCTTCACGCAAATCGGCTTTGTGTAAGTTAGTTTCAGTCAAATTTGCCTTGATTAAAGTAGCTGCAGTTAAGTCTATCCAACTGAGGTTAGCTCTAGTAAGGTTCGCTTCGGTAAGGTTAACGCCTTCTAAGATAGATACATAAAGCTGAGCAGCACTGAGATTTATCCCCTCAAGATCTACCCAACTCAACATTTGCTCACTCAGATTTATGCCCCGAAAATCCCGTTCTCCCCTAGCATATCGCTTCAGTAGTTCCTCAGGATTGGTTGTGGTAAGTTGGCTAGATGGACTAGTGTACAACAGCATAGATAACCTCAAACGTGATCTGGATTCGGTCTGGTGTTAGTGACAATTCCTTACAGATGGGAGATTGTATACAGACGCTAATATGGCCAGTATCGAAGTCTGATGTTAGCGATCGCGTTTACGGAATAGTTGAGTAATGTTTAATTTAGTAGACTATTAGTAGACTAATTTAGTACACCTTTAAGATTAAAAAAATGCTGTAAGCATTCAGGTCTCAGCTATCAGCTCTCAGCTATCAGCTCTCAGCTATCAGCTCTCAGCTATCAGCTCTCAGTAGTAGGGTGGGCAAATACCAAGCCAATCACAATTTAATCAGGAATTATGTCATTTGCCCACCCTACAATAACTATAGCTTTTGAATAAAATAAGCTGACGGCTGACAGCTGACGGCTGACAGCTGACGGCTGAATGGTTACAAAATAATAAATGTATAAATTAATACAGTATTAATTTAAATTAATGGTAGAGAGTTATGACGTTAAGGCGTTTTGGTAAAAGCGATCGCTTAGTTTTAAAAAAGCGAAAAAAACCATAATTTAGGAAAAAGCTTGTGTTGATAAAATTGTTTTATACCAGGGTGTATTATATAGATAGAAGTACTAAATGTTGGGTAAAAACTATTCCTGATTACCTTATAGTTACTGAACCATTTTGTGTGCTACCAATCTTGACCAGTATGTTCACAAATAACCTAGGATTGCTATATGCTTGAGCATACCTTAAAATTTATTGGCTCGATTAAACTAGCTGTCCCTTTACTTAGTATGATTGTCGCTATCTTAATTGGGGCGACGTTTTACGAATCTCAGGTCGGGTCAACTACCGTGCAACAAGAGATTTACAAAAGTCCGTGGTTTGGGGCCTTAATGTTCCTACTAGCCCTCAACCTAGCGGTCTCAGCTCTGTATCGCTACCCCTGGCGAGGTGCGCGTAAAATCGGCTTTGCTTTGACCCATCTTGGTATCATCGTAATTATCGCTGGTTCAGCGGCTGTAATCCACTTAGGTGTAGAGGGCATGTTACCTTTGCGCACCGATATGGCTTCGAGCAATCAGATTCGGGTTGAAGGGGAATTGTTGGAAGTGATGACACCATCATCACAGTTGCAGCAGACTGATGTATTGATCAAGCCAGATGGTTCAGTCATCCCCAAGCAAATTGGTAAACTGTCTTTGGTAGGCTACAGCGACAATACCATCAAAACAGTCAGTTTTACGGAAGGGGCAACGGCAGATAATCTAGCAGTAGATAATCCAGCTGTGCGATTACGCTTGAAAAGCGATCGCATGGGGCAAACCCTAGAGCGCTATTTAGCTGTAGCCCCAGTAGCCTATAGCAAAGTAGGGATTGGGCCAGCTGAATTAGAAATCATTCAGGTCGAAACGGTAGCGACAGGAAAAGGAAAATCTCTGCTATCCCCTCCTGAACAACAAAACCTGAGTCCTTGGGGTAGCATCGAGGTAACGTCAAAAGAAACAGACAAGATAGATACAGAGATTATCGATATAAAACAAGCTCTGTCATCCCAAGCCCCAGACTCCTCAGTCAAAGTAATCGATTTTTGGCCGGATTTCCGACTAGACGCCAACAACCAACCGACCACGGCCTCCCAACAACTGAGAAATCCCGCAGTACAGTTGGAGGTATCCACACCAGAAGGGGTTGAACGCTGGTTTGTGTTTGGAAAGGAAAACTTTCCGCCAATTCGTTCAGTTGTATCAGGAAAACCCCTAGAAGGAATTGAGATTAGCTATAACATTCAACCCCAGGAATCAGAGGATTATTTCCGGGTAATCGTCACTCAATCAGGTCAGCTATTCTACGCTGCCCATTCCTCGAAAGGATTTAAATCTGGGACTTTAGAGGTTGGAAAAGCTGTCAGTCCCGGTTGGGCAGATTTCCAAATTACCCTAGACGAGTATATTCCCCATGGCAAAATCAATCGTGAGGTCATACCTGTATTTGACCCAAGCGCTAAGGGAGTACCAGCCTTATTAGTCAGCACCGAAACCGGAACCCAAACCTGGTTACCCTGGGGCGAACCGACTACGATTAACGAACCAACAGGAGAAATCTTTGCTGCCTTTAGTCCCAAACTCTTGCAACTGCCGTTTGCGATCGCATTAGAAGACTTCATCGTTGAACGCAATGAAGGCAGTGATTCCGTTGCCATGTGGACTAGCAAAATCAGGATCGAAGACCGAGATCACCATGTCATCTCCCACCGCAACGTTTGGATGAACCATCCCACCTGGTATCAAGGCTGGAAAATAGCCCAAGCTTCCTGGAATCCCGGTGACTTAAAACAATCAACCCTACAAATCAAGCGAGAACCAGCCTGGGTAACTGCCTTAACTTGGACAGGCTCTGGTCTAGTAATCAGTGGGATCACCATCATGTTCTATGGTCGAGGGGTAGCTAAAAAACTGCGCCGCCAGCCAGAGGAGTCCGGAGTTCCCTTGTATTATCATTCCCCCTAACATACTTTGTTCTAGTTCAGATTAGCTTTTACTTCTGTGTTCTGATGAAACCACTCCAACTCCTGATCGGACTCTGTCTCGGAATCGTAATCCTAATCATACCTCCAACCCAACTCCAACCATCACCCCTAGACCCCTTACAAACCCTAGCTGTCCAACTTGATGGGCGCAAAAAACCCTTAGACACCGTAGCCCGAGAAACCGTAGCCAAAATCCACGGTTCAACTAACTACCGCCTAGAAAACAATCAAACCCTCAACTATCTCCAAACCTACCTATCCCTATGGTTTAATAACCGAGACTGGAACCAAGAACCCTTCATTCTACTGACCTACCGCCCCCTCAAAGAAAAAATTGGTCTTGACCTAGAACGAAAATACTTCTCCTTCCGAGAATTAGTCAGTTCCAACCTAGGTGCCATCGTTCTGGAAGCCAATCAAAAACAAGCCGACAACATTGAGCTGACCAGAGACGAACGAGAAGCCCTCACCATAGAAGACAGACTAGCATTAATGTTACGCACGGTAGGTACTGATACGCTACCCCTAGTTCCCCATCCCAGTGATAGTAAAGGCACTTGGGTAAGCATACTTCAATCGCAACAGTATTACACCAATGAACAAATTACCCCTCTACAGCAGAGTTACCAAACACTCAAACAAGCCTATCGTTTAGACCCCCTACTGACTACTCTTGAGGTTGGGCAAGTTGCGGAAACACTACATCAGGAGTTAGCCGCTCTTAGCCCTGAAATTTACCCCAAGGATTCCGTGCTGCAACGGGAAGTTAACTTCTCTAGTTTTCGCCCCTTTAGTAAAGCCTGGAAAATTTATGCGATCGCATTAATAGTCTTGTTATTAGGATTATCGGTCAAGCAATTCGACCTCTACTCAGGTGCAGTAGGAATTTTCCTCACAGGTCTTTTCATCCAAGGCTACGGCTTTATCACCCGCATGGAAATTGCCGGACGTCCCCCAGTCACCAATATGTATGAATCCGTAGTGTGGGTTGGATTTGGGATTGCCGCCATCGCCCTAGTATTTGAGCTAATCTACCGGGCCAAATACTATCTGTTAGCCGCTGCTCCTTTATCAATCCTTTGTCTACTTCTAGCAGACAGTCTTCCAGCCGTCCTAGATCCAAGTATTGCCCCCCTTGTACCAGTACTACGAGACAACTTCTGGCTCAGTATCCACGTTCCCACCATTACCCTCAGCTATGCTAGTTTTGCCTTAGCGATGGGATTAGGACATATTATTCTAGGACATTATCTAGTTGCTCCCCAATTATTTCAACGAATTTCCCACCTATCAAAATTTAACTATCGAGTCCTACAAATTGGTGTTTTACTGCTCACTACTGGCATTATTCTCGGTGGCATCTGGGCTCACTTCTCCTGGGGTCGCTTCTGGGGTTGGGACCCCAAAGAAACCTGGGCGTTGATTGCCCTAATGTGTTACATAGTCCCCTTACATGGTCGTCTGGTAGGATGGTTAGCAGACTTTGGGATGGCAGTCATTAGTGTAGTTTGTTTTAATGCTGTGTTGATGGCTTGGTATGGCGTTAACTTTGTTCTCGGGACTGGTTTACACAGTTATGGATTTAGCACTGGTGGCTCAGAATTAATTGTCGGGACCCTCGTTGGTTTAGACTTATTATTTGTAGCAGCTGCAGCTACCAGACATAACCGTTGGTTGCTCTCTAAATCTAGTGAAAATCTAGTGAAACAGTTGAGTAAAAAGCAACCAGTTATGGCTAAAGATAATTAAAATTAATTAAAACTAACTAAAAATGCATAATACCAACTAATTAGGAAGAGATTATCAACCTAAGTTAGCTGGTCATATTTTCGATTAAAAATTCTTGGTTTGAGAGATAATATAATTAATTTTTGATTATGGTTTATTATTAAAATAAATCGTTTTCCACATAGAGGGATACTATGGATCGTCGTGAATTTATGGGCTGGTTTGGTGTTGGTGCATTGGCTACTTATCTACCAGTAGCATTAGCCGCCTGTAGTCCTGATAAAAGTCCGCCAAAAGCAACAGAAAAGAAAACTGCTAATATTGATAAGTCGGTGCGAGAGGATGGATTTAAAGCCGTTGGCACAGTGCAGGAGTTAGAAGAAAAAGGCAAAATTAGCGACAAGATAGCAGATATTCTAGTCGTGCGTAATCTGAGCAACAATAGTCTTGTTGCCGTGAACCCTAGGTGTACTCACCAAGGTTGTAGCGTGGATTGGAAGCAAGAGGACAAGATATTTAACTGTCCTTGCCACGGTTCTAAATTTGATTTAGATGGCAAAGTAACGAAAGGACCTGCAGACAAACCATTGAAAAGCTATGAAACAAAGGAAGAAGATAATTTAGTTTTGGTAAAAGTAAGCTAGTCATTTAGGAGCAGGTTTGATATTGCAGCTGAAGTCCCCCTTTTTAAGGGGGATTTAGGGGGATCTGTTGGGTGCATCTCATTTTTGGTGTTTGACCCCGTGGTGCGTTACGGGGCAGACTTTCCCAAGGCTGGCTACGAGGCTGAAAATGACGGCGAGCCCCCCTAACGCACCCTACTGGACTGACACAGCTAATTTGGTGCATTAGAATCTGCCATCTCTTCCTCTTCAAACACTGGATAAAGATGTTTAAGTTTGACTCTGGCATCCGGGGTTGAAAAATGCCAAATTACTTGACTGGCTGT
>NZ_JAAHIE010000407.1:0-6793 GCF_010671945.1 Moorena sp. SIO4E2 | reverse complement strand
CAAGGTGAGCTATTGCGCACAGGTTTAAAAGTGGTAATCCTGGGGCGACCCAATGTCGGAAAATCCAGTTTATTGAATGCCTGGAGTCGATGCGATCGCGCTATTGTCACTGACCTTCCTGGTACCACTAGAGATGTAGTAGAATCCCAGTTAGTAGTTGGGGGAATTCCGGTACAGGTGCTCGATACAGCAGGAATTCGGGAAACGGCTGACCAAGTGGAGAAGATTGGAGTAGAGCGATCGCGTAGTGCAGCGATGGCGGCTGACTTAGTATTACTGGTGATTGAAGCAACCACTGGCTGGAGTGCAGGAGACCAGGAAATTTACCAACAGGTGCAAGAACGTCCCGTAATTCTAGTAATTAACAAAACTGACCTAGCCAGTGATAAGGCTGAATCTACCCTATCCTATCCTAATACTATAGAGCGGGTAGTGAAGACAGCTGCTGCCTACAATCAAGGGATTGATGCTCTGGAGAAGGCAATTCTTGACGCAGTAAATCGTGGCAACCTGCAAGCCGCTGATTTAGATTTAGCCATTAACCAACGACAAGCTGCTGCATTGACCCGGGCGAAAATGTCTCTTGAGCAAGTGCAAGAAACTATTGCGAAAGAGTTACCCTTAGATTTTTGGACGATAGATTTGCGTGGAGCAATTCAAGCCTTGGGAGAAATTACAGGAGAGGAAGTAACCGAATCAGTGCTTGACCGCATTTTCAGCCGTTTCTGTATTGGGAAGTAATATTAAGTTTGTTTGATTACTTGTAAGCATTCAGCCGTCAGCTATCAGCTAAAGGCCTACGGCCACGCTACTTGAGGTGCTAATGCGCTACTGTTCGCGCAGCACCTCAAGTAGCGCAATCCCTGCTAAAGGTCTGTGGCCACGCTACGGGAACAGTTTATGCCCATAGCGTACGTTACTAATGGTGCTTTTGAATAAAATAAGCTGTTCGCGTAGCGTGAGCTTTTAGCTCACGGCTGACGGCTGATAGCTGAATGCTTACGATTACTTATCTTATTACTGGGCTGCTAATGGATAGTGAATAATGGGTAATCAGCAAAAGGCAATTATCCATTATTCACTATTTTTTACCTCTTCCCTCTTACCAGCTCTGTTCGCGTTCGCGCAGCGTCTGGCTCTGCCAGTAAGCGTGGCTCACGGCCTTAGCTCCCTAAAAACCTCACCCAAATCAGAATTGCTCTAAAACTTAGAGACTATTTATAAAGTAAATCTTAAGAAATATAGAGTACTTAATAGGGGTGAGTTAAGGCAGACAGCTCTCGCTACAGGTGAGCTTTTAAAGTACTCGCCGCCTATCTCACCCTACGCAATAATTTAAGCTTTATTTAACTTTAACTAACTTTAACCTTTATTTAACAAAAAGTCTCTAAGAGACTGAATCTAGAAGCTTGTCTTAAATGCTAAAAGCTTGACTATGACTACAGCCCCCCTTAATAAGCTGTTACACACTTAACTGGCTAGCTGGCGTAGATAGTAGATGGGGAGAGGGTTTTGAGGTTTTTTTCTAATTGGAAAATAGGCAATTTAAGCGATGCAGCAAGGGAACAGGCGGTTTCCCCCATGAGCGACGGCATCAAGAAAATGCACAGCAGCTTAAGAGGGAAACTTTGAACAGATGAAAGTCCCCCGTGGCATAAATGGCAAAACCTCTGGTTGAGAAACACCCTTATATATCACGAATCCATTGTAATTACTTAATAATTAGTTGTTTTATATTTTATTATGTGTGTTTTTTTTAAAAAATGTAAACAAGTAACCAGTATTGAATTTATTTCCCCTATAGTTAATTTTTGTCAGCCTTATAAAAAAAAGGAGTTTTGATGTTAACTGCTCAGGCAATTAAAATGCCCGAATTTGATAAATCAATTACTGATTATCAGAACTTACTGGAGCAAAACAACTTTATTTATGTGGAAACTGAAGACCCCAATTTTGACTGGATCGAATTTTCAAAATTGGTCACAGGTGGTGAGTTAATCCTGCAATATGGGCAACCGATTTTCTATGTCAGATATGAACCAGAATTGATGAAATTTTCCGATGCCAGAGGTGAAAGGCGTTTGCTTCCTCATACAGAAGCCAGCGATTATCAAACCCCACCGAACTATCTAGTGCTTTGGTGCAAAAAGCCTTCTGATTGTGGTGGTGGGATGACCACGTTGGCTTATGTGGAAGGATTCCTGAAGACTCTTACGGAAGAAGAAAAGAAAAAACTCATGGAGACTCGACACCATTTTGGTGCCACCAGGGGAGTCCACGCCAACCGCACCAAGGGAGCAATTCATCCGATCCTGTCATTTGAGGGTAAGAAGCCTGTTTTCCGCTTTTCTTGTAACTATATTAAATACGGTGACTACAGCCCCGATCCAGAGAACCTAAAGCCCTTTACTCCCGAGCCGTTTTTGGGAGAAATTGCCGACCGATTTCTAGCGTATTACGAAGAAAATCACATGGCTATTCGGATGAACCAATACTCATTGTTGCTTTGGGACAACAAATGTATAGCACATTCAAGAACCACCTATAGCGATCCCACTCGAGAACTACAACGCATCTTCTTACGGAACTCCTAAGGCTGAAAGCCCCGTGTTTTTAAACCGGGGATGAAAGACCGTAGCGACTTGAGTCGCCGAGTTGACAATACCTTGGCGCTAGGGTGTAATTAAAGCAATTAAAGCATAGGGTACAGGCTGAGAAACCGCAGGCTGAGCCGGGAGAGAGACCCGTAACTTACCGACCTGAAAGTAGTAATGCCCGGAGGGCTTGAAGTTACCGTAAGTAGAGGGTCGCCTTTATAGTCGGCAGGTTATGCAGCATAGGGAAAAGGTTTTGTAGTAAGGCTCCACTCTACTAAGGTTTCGTCTCTGGGAAAATCCTCCTTAAAAACCCAATCATCAATTAACCGTTGGTGTGTGAACCCAGCAAGATAACAACTTGAAATTGAACGGTACGGCGGGGCACGCCGGAACCAAGTGAAACAGGGAAGTAACGGACTTTCTAAGGCACTTCTCAATAAGTAGCTGAACGCTATCGCGAGACTAGCCCGCTGGGTCTTTCGTGAGCTGAACTGAAATCTTAGTCTTGACGGGATTTCGGCTTAGATATTGCCATTTGGACACGAAGGTTTAAGGCCGGTCAAAGATCATGGAATCCCCGTCTTTTTAAAGCGGGGAGTGTCAAGCTAACTGTCAGCTTAAGAGTTAAGTGTTAGCTGACTAATGTAGCTGACTAATGTAGCTGAGTCATGACATCCTGGCGATTCCTACCCTAGGATTTGGTGAGTTGATGAAAAGAGAAATGGGTGAGGGGGTGAGTAGGAATCGCCACCAGTTGAAAGGTAAGTAGCAGAACCTTGAGGTAGCTTGCGGAAAGCATCACGTATAACACTAATGAGGATAATCTCATGAGAATCTTCAATCAATTGGAATCCAATGTGCGAAGCTACTGCCGTTTATTTCCCACGGTGTTTAAAAAAGCACAAGGAGCTGTTCTAGAAGATAAAGAAGGTATTAAGTACATTGACTTTCTGAGTGGAGTGGGTACCCTCAATTACGGACATAACAACCCACAACTAAAAGAACGACTGCTGGGTTATCTGGAGTCCGACGGTATTGTCCATGGTCTCGATTTAGCAACCGTAGCGAAAGAGGAGTTTCTCGAAGCTTTTGAAGCCATTATCCTTAAACCCAGGCAATTGAATTACAAAGTTCAGTTTCCTGGACCAACAGGAACCAATGCTGTGGAGGCAGCTCTAAAACTGACCCGCAACATAACGGGACGGGAAACGGTCATTGCCTTTTCCAATGGCTACCATGGCGTAACCCTAGGTTCCTTAGCAACAACTGCCAACATTTCCCAGCGAGACGCTGCAGGACTCACCACCACAGGCGTAACCTTTATACCCTATGATGGGTACTTGGGTTCGGATATTGATACTACAGAGTACCTAGACAAAGTCCTTTCCGACAGAGGTAGTGGGGTAGCGCTTCCAGCAGCAGTGATTGTAGAAACAATTCAGGGAGCAGGTGGGGTCAATGTAGCCAGCTTTGAGTGGTTGCGATCGCTTGAAAAAGTCTGTCGTAAACATGATGTGCTTTTAGTTGTAGACGACATTCAAGTCGGATGTGGACGGACTGGTTCCTTTTTCAGCTTTGAACAAGTAGGTATTTCCCCTGACATTGTTACTATCTCCAAATCCTTGAGTGGATTTGGTCTTCCTTTCTCATTGGTGCTGATCAAACCCGAATTAGACCAGTGGAAACCAGGTCAACACAGTGGCACCTTCAGAGGACCTAACCTAGCCTTTGTTACCGCCAAAGCAGCCTTGGAAATTTATTGGCAAGACGACAGTCTTTCAGCCTCCGTTAAACAAAAAGGAACCATAATGCAGCTTCGATTGGAACAGATCGCAAAAAATAACCCGGAGGCCGGTTTTTCTGTTAGAGGCAGGGGCATGATTCAGGGCTTAGACTGCAAAGATGGCAACCTAGCTAATAGAGTAATTCGGACAGCCTTTGCTAATGGGCTAATCATGGAAACAGCTGGCGCACAGGGGCAGGTGATTCGATGTCTCCCGCCTTTAACAATTTCCGAAGAAGTATTAGACAAAGGGCTAGACCTCCTCGAAAATAGTGTCAACCAAGTCATCCAGGAGACAGTTTCTAAAAAGTTAGTTGATTTAGGAGCATCTGTTTAATTGCTTATGACTGCTGCATTTGGAAATTCTCCAGAAGTCAAAACCCGGATAGAAAAAATTGAAAACATCTGTGGACGGGATATAGGTAATGGTATAGAGCCCCTTGTGGAGGCTGCCAAGGGGGGGCTGCTTGGTGCAGCTCGCTCCATCGCGGAACATCCATCCCCCCATGTGGCTATTATGACAGGCTTTTTTGTTCCCCATGGAACTCCTCCAGCGGCGGAAACGGATGGCCCCATCGGTTGCGCTCACCTAGCAGCGGCATTACTTAGAGTTGGAATCCCTGTCCGTCTAGTTACCGATCCTCTATGCCTTAATGCTGTCAAGGTTGCTGCTCGGGCAGCAGGAATACCTGCTCAAGTTCCTTTTGATGTCGTTCCTGTCGATGCAGCGAGTGCAGAAGATCCCTCCGTTTCTTCTATTGTGAATTCATGGCAAAGTGCTGAACCACCAGTTTCCCATGTTATCTCTATTGAAAGAGCAGGCCCAAGTTACGATGGTACTGTCCGAAATATGATCGGGAATGATATCACCGCTCATACCGCTCCTTTGCATCTCCTATTTATCCTAAGTGAAATAATTTCCATTGGAATTGGTGATGCTGGCAATGAACTAGGTATGGGAACACTTCCTAAAGAACTCATTGCCAAAAGTATTAGCACAGGAGAACAAATTGCCTGCAATATTCCTTGTAATCACCTCATCGTTTGCGGTGTATCAAATTGGGCAGCAATCGGGTTACTCACTGCTGTTGGTTTACTCCGACCAGACTTGAAATCTAAGTTAACTGAGGGATTAACCTTAGAGACCGATAAACATATTTTGACCACTGTGGTCAAAGAGGGACCAGCGGTAGATGGAGATACAGCAGTCCAAGAGCTTGCAGTTGATACTTTACCCTGGGAATATCATGGTAAAGTCTTGACAGAAATTTTAGAAGCTGCTGGTTTGACAAAGTCAGTTTGAGAGAGCAGCTCCAATGCTTTCCTCCAAAATATCTAGCCCTTGGGTCAAAGTGTCGGGGTCAATCGTTAATGTAGACTGAAGATTAATCACTTCTTTGTTCACTCCCATGGGTTCAAAGATTAAACCCCGCTTGAAAGCTTCATTACTAACTTTTTTAGCCAGGCCCTTTTGTTCACAGGCGATTCCTTGAATCAAACCAAGTCCTCGATGTTCGCCGCCGACTTCTGGATAACGAGTGATCATGTCTTTGAGTCGGTTCTTCATGACCTCACCTTTGTCCGCAATTTCCTGGGTAAAAGTATCTGTCTCCCAGTACTCGTCGAGAGCAGCTGTGGCAGTCACAAAAGCTAGATTATTGCCTCGGAAAGTCCCACTGTGTTCCCCTGGTTTCCAACAGTCTAAATCAGGTCGAATCAGTACCACAGCCATCGGGTTTCCATAGGCGCTTAAAGATTTAGCCAGACAAACTAAATCAGGTTTTAACCCTGCCCGCTCAAAGCTAAAGAAAGGGCCAGTTCGACCACACCCGACTTTAATGTCATCAACAATTAGCAAAATCTCTCGCTCTTGAGTGATCTGGGCAAGGCGTTGCAGCCAAGGAACACTAGCAACATTAATTCCTCCCTCAGATTGAACAGTTTCTAGGATAACTGCTGCGGGTTTTTCCTGATTTAGGGTCAGCTCATCAACCATTTTTTCTAAGTAATCAAGACTGTCGTCTTTGGTGCCATTTTTATCCTCAAACGGCACCGTTAAAACATTACCGAGGGGAATGCCCGCAGCCTTTTGATAGGTAGGATTAGGGGTAACAGCTAGGGCACCTAAAGTATGACCGTGGTAGCCTTTGGTAAAACAGATGACTGTTTTTCGACCAGTCACTTTACGGGCTAGCTTCAAAGCAGCCTCCGCAGAATTAGTCCCCGTCGGACCGGTAAACATAACTTTATAGTTTAGTCCTCGCGGTATTAAGATTACTTCCTCGAAACGTTCGAGAAACTGCTGCTTGGCAGAGGTAAACATATCGAGGCTGTGGGTGATGGCATCTGACTCAATGTATTCGAGGAGACGCTTTTTGAGCTTGGGGTTATTATGTCCGTAGTTGAGGGCACC
>NZ_JAAHIE010000406.1:5623-6800 GCF_010671945.1 Moorena sp. SIO4E2 | reverse complement strand
CAAGATGCCAGTTCTAGCCAAGATGCCAGTTCTAGCCAAGATGCCAGTTCTAGCCAAGATGCCAGTTCCACAAAACTCTTGAAATCATTTGATTATTAAGCAACGCCCCTTAATCAATGGAGGCGCGCTTTCCGCGTGAAGAATTAAATTACGGGGTCGCGCCTCAAGTTTTAACCATGCATCTGCATAGCCTACCAACCATAAAGGCTCCCCTGTCTAAGGCGCGCGTCTCCGGGGGAAACCCCCAGTTCCGAAGCTGCATCCCTTCTTCAGGTGCGACCCGTGGCGAATTTAATAATTAGATGCGGAAAGCGCACCTAAGTTGTTTTCCTTTTCCTCTCCCTCTGGGTCGCCCCATGTTTGACCCTAATGTAAAAAACCTACCCCTGTGAGGGGGTTAGGGGACCGGTCCCCATTACCGATTAGCCATTACCGATTAGCCATTACCCATTACCGATTACCTATCTCCAAAGTAAAAAACCTACCCTTGTCAGTCTCCCCACCCTCCCTCTAATTATGGGTATTCAACCTGACTTGATATAGAGGTTAGTGGGAATAATAATGCTCTCACTTAGTTGAACAGTTAGGTGTTTTCACCATGTTCGATAAAGATTTAGAAAAATTACCCGGATACCAGGAAATTGCTACTGCCACTTGTGATAAAAACAAGAGAGTATTAGAGGAAAGTATAAATAGAATAATCCCTGTGCTCAGCTTCTGCTGAGTAACCCCTAATTAACTATGTGCCTAAGATGTGCCTAAGATGTGCCTAAGTTGGCTTTGGATTCATCGGGGATTAAACTAATTTTTGTTGTTATTCAGGTTTATATTCAACAAAACTCGTTAAGCTAAAAACGATATAACAATTATAAACGAGTTGTGAAAATCTAGAAACCCAAAATCATGGTATTATTGGCATCCTGGCCTCTTGATAGTTCACAACCTATTTATAATTGCTATATACAGTAATCTAGTTTAGAAATGATTGTTATAAGATCACCTAATTTATCAAAAGTTCCACAGCTCGTGATTCACAATCCATATCGGGGAGGGGAATCGGCAATGGGGAATTGGTAACTGATCCAACTGTACTTGAGCTCCTAAACGATAGTCAGCAATAGGATCAATTTATCTAGTTATCTAGCATCAATCTATTCCATAGCCAATCCCATATACT
>NZ_JAAHIE010000406.1:0-5555 GCF_010671945.1 Moorena sp. SIO4E2 | reverse complement strand
TACTGGTGAATTTAGAGCAAAACGTATTAGCTAATACTTTCTTGAAGAAGTAGCAGTGTTAAGATTATTAATTCCGGGTGAATGTATTAGCTCTGTAGAGCTAACTATAAATAAAAACGATGCTTCTATAAATGCTTCTATATTAGTGGTAGGAAATAAACAGTTTATCACTACATTTGTGAAGCGGACTTGCTATATAAGGTCTAGCACTTTCGAGGTATCTTTGGAACTTGATGATGTCATACAACACATCAAGACTAGACAACCCGCTATTTTAATTTTGCAGGCAACCCAGGTGGCTAGTTTACAACTATGTCGTCAAATTAAAGAACAAAAGCTGCTCGGTTGGATATACTGCATTTTGATCAATGACTTGCCCGAAATAGCGATTACAGCAATGGGACTAGACCCAAACTGGGAGTTAAGAGAATGTGCTCAAGCCCTAGAAAACGGTGCAGATGCCTACTTACGGATCAGTTCAATCAGTAATCAAGACTCAGCCATAGCTGTAGCAGAAAATCGGTTGCTTAAGGCACAAATTCAGGCAGGGTTACGAGGAGTGCGACTATACCGGGAAGCAATGCACACTAATGATTTCCTATCAAGGATAGCATTGGTTGATCCCTTGACAGAATTGAGCAATCGTCGGGCAATGGAATCGGAGTTACCCCGACAAGTCAAAAATGCGTTTAGTCAATCAAGGCCCCTGAGTCTGATTATCCTAGATGTAGACTATTTCAAGTCCATCAACGACAACTACGGACATCCGGTAGGCGATCGCGCTCTCAAGCTACTGGCAAGTCGTCTCAAACATAACCTACGTATTCAAGATTCCCTCTTTCGTTATGGTGGAGAAGAGTTTGTGATCATTCTTAGTCACACTGACTGTGAAGAAGCCCGAGCAGTGGCTAACCGAGTGCGACATATTATTAGCGATCAACCGTTTCAGATTGATAGAAGATTGGTGCTCCCAATTACCATTAGCTTGGGTGTTGCTGCCCTTAACAATACGGACGACCATAGAGGGGAAAGCCTACTGCGATCTGCTGACCAGAACCTACGGATCGCTAAATCTAATGGTCGCAATCAGGTGTATTGTTGTTGCAATCGCTAATTTTCACGTAAATTGCTGACTCAAAACCACTGGCTTGTGGACAGTAATTTTTTTCTTGTGAATCGAAATCATGTCTTTTTCCCGTAGGTCTCCCAGTAGACGGGTGACAGTAACCCGAGTCGAACCGATAGCTTCTGCGATCGCTTGATGGGACAACTTCAGTTCAATGGTAATCCCATCCCCACAGGGTATGCCAAAGTCACGGCAGAGAATTAATAGAAAACTAACCAATCGAGACTCCATATCCCGATGAGCTAGGGTTTCGATCATCATTTCCGTCTGTAATATCCGAGACGATAGCCCCCGTAACATCAACATTGATAATTCCGGGTTTTCCTTCAGTGCTTTTTCGACCTGGTCAATCGGGGAAGAGAGTAACTCTACAGTTGTAAAGGCAACTGCATGGTAGAACCGATCAGATTGGTGACCAGTAATCAGAGACAGAACACCGAAAACCGTATTTTCTCGCAGCAGTGCTACAGTAATTTCTTCCCCTACTTCGTATACTCTAGAAAGTTTTACAGCACCTTTTAGCAAAAAGTAAACCCGTTCAGCTGGATCTCCTGGGAAGAAAATCGTCTTACCTCGCTCATAGGTTTCTACGACTGGTGGAAACGCTCCTCTACCAATCTGACGAAACACAGCCGCTAGTGGTGTATCCTGCGTCACAACCCTATCCATATCTATTTCTTTGTACAAATGCCCCTATCTATTTACATTTAAGAGACTTCCGGGGATTTTAAGCCACGGATTACCTCATTAATCTGGTATATTTAGGCTATTTTAGCGGATTTTAAACAGTTTTCTTGAGTTTGTTGTGAACTGCTACAACCGTTTCCAATTCCCCTTGCCCATCAATTTCGGCGGTGGGACCGGTGGCCAATTTAATTTGCCTAGGTCAAGGGCACCGGGCAAGTTTTGAGCTAATTTGCCAACAGGCCAACAGTATTAACTGCTAGTCTATATCTTAGCAAGCTCTTGACTTGATTTTCCCTTAACCCCGTCAGGTAGAAGCGGCAATTCGTAGCAATCATCGTGGCATAGACAAATTTATTTCCCACTACTTAATATCAATCTGAGCTAATTTTTTGTAAAAATTGCTACCAAAAACCAAAAATCTCAGGAGGTAAGCCTGAAGGTCAAAAGCAATGCAACGCTGACCTGTGGGGAAACCCCACAGGTCAGCGTTGCATCAAGACATGGAGCTGAAAAACTCAATGTTGCTGCATTCAGGGATATAATAGCTGGGCTGTCATACACGGCTAAGTAACCTTCAACCCTGACTCATAGCGCGACTCAACCTAAAAACCATGCTCGATCTCAACGGAAAAAATGCTTTTGTCACTGGCATCGCCAACAACCGCTCCATTGCTTGGGGGATCGCCCAACAGTTGCACAACGCGGGGGCAAATTTAGGTGTGAACTTTTTGCCTGACGAAAAAGGTCGCTATGAGAAAAAAGTTCGAGACCTGGTAGAGCCCCTCGAACCTAGCATTATCATGCCCTGTGATGTCCGAAACGATGCCCAAATTGAAGCGATTGCAGATGCGATCGCAAAACAATGGGGCAGACTGGACATCCTGATTCACTGTTTAGCCTTTGCCAATAAAGAAGATCTATCGGGAGAGTTTAGTCAGACATCCCGTGAGGGGTTTTCCCTAGCCTTAGACATTAGCACTTACTCCCTCAATCGACTAACAGCGGCTTGGAAGCACTTGATGACTGATGGCGGTAGCATTGTCACCCTCAGCTATCTGGGGGGTGTTAAAGTAATTCCCAATTATAATGTGATGGGTGTTGCTAAAGCAGCACTGGAAATGAGTGTTCGTTACCTGGCAGCAGAACTCGGACCTCAAACGATTCGGGTCAATGCTATCTCCGCAGGGCCAATCCGGACCTTAGCCTCTTCAGCAGTTGGGGGGATAATGGATATGATTCATCATGTAGAGAAAGTAGCACCACTGCGCCGCACGGTTACTCAGGAAGAAGTGGGTAAAGCAGCTGCTTTCTTGTGTAGTGATTTAGCCAGTGGCATCACTGGTCAGGTTTTATATGTAGACGCTGGTTACGAAATAATGGGCATGTAGGTGACATACTCCCACACTGACCTATCGGTTCAGTGTGGGCTTCTTACCAACTCCAGCTATTGCTTAGGATACACGGGTTACTTTATTAACGACACGGGATGCCCCGACCCTCCGGAACAATACAATAAGTTCTATTTTTAAGCACGTAGGTGGCGGTTAGCTCTTAATTTGTCTTCCCTACTATATCTAGTATAAACGATATAAACCCTGTCCGCAATTGATCTCACACTCATGCTGCCCATGTTCGTTGTGAGGCAATTGAGCGGATGAAGTTAAGTTAGACAGGAGCAAAGATGTAATGCAAGTAAGCAATAACCGGACGCAGATCGAGAGCGGACCGATAATTCTCAACACTCAAGAGTCTACGTTAAAGGCGCGAACAGCTTCAGTCAGGCGTACTACTGGGGAAACTGATGTACAAGTGTCACTGAATTTAGATGGTACAGGTATCTGCACCGCTAATACAGGCATCCCATTTTTAGACCATATGCTGCATCAAATCTCTTCCCATGGACTGATTGACTTGGAGGTGCAGGCAAAGGGAGACCTAGAAATTGATGATCACCACACTAACGAAGATGTTGGGATTACCCTAGGGCAAGCCTTGGCAAAAGCATTAAGCGATCGCAAAGGAATTTTCCGCTTCGGTAATTTCCTGGCTCCCCTAGATGAGGCATTGATTCTGGTATCTCTAGATTTTTCTGGACGTCCTCACTTAAGCTATGGCTTGGAAATTCCTACCCAGCGTGTCGGAACCTATGATACCCAACTGGTGCGAGAGTTTTTTGTTGCACTGGTTAACCATAGTCAGATCACCCTACATATCCGCCAACTAGATGGCATCAATTCACATCATATTATTGAAGCGACATTCAAGGCATTTGCCAGAGCAATGCGCATGGCTGTGGAAATTGATCCTCGTCGTGCAGGGATGATTCCAAGCTCTAAGGGGGTTTTGTAAAAGCTATCCGGAAATCCTAAAAGTTGATAACAAACAAAAAGCCATGGGACTAAGAGTTCCACAGCTTTTAGACTGGTCTAAGGAGCATTAACTACATTTGATCGTAGAGTACGCTAACTGTGGGCATAGTCCTCGTAACAGTTTTGGTAACGAATTGACTACTCTCGTCGCTAAATCAAATATTATAGCGAGAGATTCCTAAGAACATAAATCCTTACTGGCGCGCGCCAAATAGCCTCTACACTCTGAGATCAAATCATTGATTTTACTTGTCTTTTGGCTTACGCTTCTAGCAGCGGTGCCCTTGACCCGTGGCGAATTTAATTACGGGTCAAGGGCACCGTGAGGCTTTTCAGCTGGCGCGCAAATCGGCACTTTATAGTTGATTAATTATCTCTATCTACTAGTAAAAATTATCAATAATCGCAAGAGTTTCCGTCTCCAATTCCCCGGAGACGCGCGCCTTAGATCGGGTCGCCTGATTACAAAAGACTTAACCCTTTTATTTTATGCAAGACCTTTCGCGGAGCGGCTATGGGCGAGCATCACCCATAAAGGCGACCCGATCTTACGGTAACTTCTAACCCGCTAACCCTTACTGGCAGTGCCAGACGCTGCTTAACACGGGTATAACGGGAGTCCCCAAGGAGATTGAATGATGGTTTTGACTCAGCTATATTCCAAACGAGGATTTACCAAAGGGCACCAGGATTGTGCTAATCCTCATAGATTCAAACGACTAGTGCCCTAGTGCTGACGCTAACCAACCAATTCTAGGCAGCCAGCCCCCCAAGGTGCATCATTCAGACCTAGCCAAAGTCCAAGATTGCACCCTTGAGTTTTAGAAAAATCTGGGATTATGTGGTCTAATTTTGGTTGATTTAATTTCATTATGATTCTGGTGTTTCAGCTCAGTGGCAATGATTAGCTGATCAAGGGTGCAGTTGAGCTTTTCCATCATTAACTTAGTCTGCCAAAAGGAGAGCTTAGGCTGCATTTTACCCCTTTCCCAAATGGAAATGGTTTTTTGGGTTACTCCAAGAGCCTCAGCAAGTTCTCGCTGAGTTAAGCCAACTTGCTGGCGCAACTTTAGTAGTGTTATGTCATGATGTTCACGTAGCATTATAGTTTACTATATAATATTGTCCAACGCCATATCATCAACGGTATAAACAAACAAAAACACATAATGGCAGGTAGCCAAAAGCTGCTTTTGCTTTTTGAAACCTAATCATAACGGTTCCAAGTTATTTACCCCAGCCATCCTTAAATCTACAAATAACAGCTCAATCCGTTATACGTCATCCACATCCAGTCAAATATGGTTCCTGCTTGGCTGATGGATCGGTTGCTTTAATCCCAAAAAGCCATCACTCAACTAAAATACTTAGAG
>NZ_JAAHIE010000405.1:0-6802 GCF_010671945.1 Moorena sp. SIO4E2 | reverse complement strand
CAATGCTATCCAAGAATACATCCGCTATCGCTGAGGTTCCAGCAAACCTCCTGTTATTCATGAATGGTAAAAATATGCAGTAGTCTGTATAATCGAGGCCAAATTTATTAAAAGCATCCCTTAAACGTTGCTCAAATATTTCAGTAACCTGGTCACTTTTAACATATTTAATAAATACAAACTTACACCGATGAGCTAACTCCTTAGCAATTCTAGGAAATACATCATCATAGTCAGGTAAATATTTATATAAAGATTGGCAGCACCAGAACATAATGTCATCATCATCTAAGCCTATATCATTTTTAGCGATCGCATCCGGTGTAATTTCCAAAGGCGTGTAATGGATAGAGAGATTCGGTAATCTAACTAACCTCTCACTATAATGATCTTGAGCATTTTCTGCTTCCATTAAATCACTACTTAAGTAATAATCAATCGTCGGCATCCCACTAGTATCCGGATGTCCCCAAGATGTCATTTGAATTGGAGCCAGTCTTAAACAACCCAACTTAACTGTAGTTGGCGACATCCCGAATTCCGGAAAAATAAGGATGTGTAATTTATCTTCTGTAATTACCTCACACCATTCTTCGATAGTGAAAGAACCTTGAACAAATTTTACAAATGATTTTGCGGCTATTGCTGTTTCCTTATCCTGTTTTAACCCTGTGTGATAACCAAATAGTTCAAAATTCGATCTATCTAGATTTTCTACCCAGCCCTTAATCGGTATTTTCCAATTAGAATGATCCCAAAAGAATTCCGAAATAACTCCAATCCGAACTTTTTCATGAGGCGCTAAATTTGGTAGAGGAATTTTCTGGCTCCACCGGGGATAGCACTGGGACATGATCTGGCAAATCATTTGTCCATAAATTTCCTGTAACTCTCGGTTATTTAACCCTTGATAGGCCAGATAAAAAGGCTGAAACGCTCCCACCGCGTTAGCGGCACTTAGCAGTTCCCTTGGACTTAGCTCTGTATCGCTCTGTGTATAGCTATCCGCTAATTTTTTAAGACTAGCTTGGTAATTATTTCGCGTTACCTTGATTTCATCAACACTTGAATAAATGATCGGAATCTGACACACGCACATGGCCAGTTTAGCTTCAGCCAAGTTAGGGTTAATACTTAATGCTTGCTGGTAAGACTGTAGGGCTTCTTCTAGCTTGCACTGTTCGTGGAGTGTATTTCCTAAATTGTTATAAACCTCAGCAAAGTCAGGTTTCAGCCTAATCGCTTCCTGATAGGACTGTACCGCTTCCTCTAACTTGCCCTGTTTTTGGAGTATTGTTCCCAAATTGTTATGAGCGTCAGCATAGTCAGGTTTAAGCCTAATTGCTTCTTGGTAAGACTCTCTTGCAGCATCTAACTTGCCCTGTTTTTGGAATAGAGTCCCCAAATTGTTATGAGCCTGAAAACAATCTGCTTTAAGCTTAATCGCTTCCTGGTAGGACTCTCGTGCCGCATCTAACTTACCCTGTACCTGCAGTACATTTCCCAGATTACAATAAGCCTGAGCATAGTCAGGTTTAACCCTAATCGCTTCTTGGTAGCACTGTACCGCTTCCCCTAACTTACCCTGATTATGAAACAAATTTCCTAAATTGTTATGAGCCAGAGCATAGTCAGGTTTAACCCTAATCGCTTCTTGGTAAGACTGTACCGCTTTGTCTAACTCTCCTTGTGACCAGAAGATATTTCCCAAATTGTTATGAACTTCAAAAAAGTCAGGTTTTAGGGTTAAAGCTTGTTGGTACAAGGCTACCGCTTCCTCTAGCTTGTTTTTTTCCTCAAATATACTTGCAAAATTAGCAATGGCTATCACGTTATAGGGCTTCAATAAAGACTTTTCCTCACCCTGATAATCCCCCTGAATCTGTATTACCTGTCTGTAGATAGATTCAGCCTCATCTAATTTACCCAACTGATGATTTTGAGCGGCTGTATTGATTAGAGATTCAAGGTTTGATTCTAACAATTGGTTGGTAGTCATATAGCGGTTTGCAGGGCAGAGCTAGGTTGCTGTAATACTAAATCCGGTTTGATTAGATATCAATCATGAAAAATTATTTCACCCTAGTTGTCCGGTCAGTTTGGCAAAACTTTACATAACTTTACATTAAGGCGTCCAGGAATAAATTTTTGCTATACTATTTTTATAGGAAGAGTTAGGGAATCCGAACATGAACCACTGCGTTGGTACTACCGAAGCCGCATCTCTATTAGGTATTTCTTCTCGACGATTGCGCCAACTCCTGGAGAAGGGTCGGGTCAGGGGTGCCTATAAAAGTGGCAAATTCTGGATTATTCCTCTTTTCAAGCACCTACCACAAATCACCAAAGGTACCCGTGGACCAAAGGGCAAATGGCGTACCAGTCGTCCTCCCGCTTTAGCCACGATTAATGTCAACCGTAATCGGATTGGCACCAACAATGCTAAACCTCCCCAAGACCGTCAGCCAGTGATTTCAGTAAAACGAAGCGGTAACAATCTATACGGCAACCAGATCGAAATCCTGGGTCCATGTCGGATTGTCTATCAGCCCGATCACCCACTGCGTTGTGGTGCTCGTCTATGGATTGAAACTTTCAGTGATGTTCATTTTATTGGTGGTAGTTTTCCGGCTAGTGCTTGATACTAAGGGCATTGCTGATTCTGGCTATGGTTTCCCCAATTCTGGGGGTAACAAAACTTTCAAAGTCCCTCAGAATTCGAGGAGCAACGGGGGCTTTAATAAAACCAGATGATCGCGCATTTATTCCTTAATTAAGGAACGCCAAAACTATGAGATTTATCAGCCCTAAAATAGATTATGTATTCAAAAAAATATTTGGTTCCAAAGAAAGTAAAAATATATTAATTAGTTTTCTAAATGCCATTATTTATGATGGCGAACCAATCATTCAATCTTTAACCATTATTAATCCCTATAATCCCGGTCAAGTGTTGACTTTAAAAGACACTTATTTGGATGTAAAAGCAGTGTTAGCGGATGGAGAGATTGTCCTAATTGAAATGCAAGTATCATCCATGACATGTTTTAGCAAACGGGTTCTTTATAACATGGTGAAAGGATATGTTAATCAGTTAAAAACAGCAGAGGACTATATTCGTCTTAAACCTGTTATAGCTGTCACAATTACGGATTTTATTTTGTTTGACGAAACTCAGCAAATTATTAATCAATTTGTGTTTCAAGAAAAAACCGAAAAGTTTGAATGTCTGGAAGAGGAATTGCAGTTAATATTTATAGAATTACCGAAATTCCATAAAAGACTCTCAGAATTAGAAACTTTAGCCGATAAATGGATTTATTTCATCAAAGAAGCTTCTAGTTTCGATAACATTCCTCCTTCTTTAGGAGAAGTATCAGAGATAGAATCAGCTTTAAATCTTGCTAATCAAGCTGGTATGACGCCAGAAGAATTAGAAATTGCCGATCGCCGTGCTATGGCATTACAAGATGAAAGAGGAAAAATAACTTATGCTGAAGAAATCGGTAGAAAAAATGAGGCGATCGCCTTAATAATACGTCAACTGAAAAAGCGTTTTGGGGAAATTGATAAAAAAACCATTAGCAAAATAGAAATTTTAACAATTGAAGAGTTGGAAAATTTGGGAGAAGACTTCTTAGATTTCAATAACATAACTGATTTAGAAAATTGGCTTAACTAGCATTCAGCCCGGATATAGCGTTCATAGGACTCATGAGGTACACATTATTTTTTACCTCTTCCCTCTTCCCTTTTCCCTCTTCCGTTCGCGTTCGCCTTTGGCGTGAGGCTCAACGTAATCAGGCGCGCGTCTCCGGGGGAAACCCCCGCGTGAAGGCGCTGCCTCCCCAAGACCGCGCTGCCTCCCCAAGACCGCGCTGCATCACTGCTACCTCCTCCCTAAAAACCAGAAATTTGACCTCACAAGTCGTAGAATTCCTATAGTTGGTAGGGTAATGGCATTGCCCAAACAGCAGTAGCGAAGCTGATCGCAAAAACGATCGCAAAAATATAATTATGATCGACACTTATGATATTGTTGTAGTTGGTGCTGGTCCAGTGGGATTAGCCACTGCCATTGGCTTACAGCAGCGAGGTATCTCTAATTTTATAGTCCTTGATCAAACTCGTGCCTTTCGTCGAGTGGGTCAGGTTATCGATCTTCTGCCCAATGGATTAAAAGCCCTCAACCACATAGCGCCTTCTGCTTACGAAGCCGTTAAAAACACGGATATGGAGTTTTTGCAGAAAGTGCAACCCAATCAAAAATGGGTTTACAAAAATTTGAAGGGAGAGCAAATTCACTCAATTCCTCTTAGCTATGAGAGTTGGTTCAAGGATTATGGAGAGGGTCGAGTCTCAATTTCTTGGTATGATTTACAGACCACTCTCAGACAGCAACTTCCCGTTGAACAGGTTAAAGCGAATCATCGTTGTATCAATGTAGTCGATGAAGGAAACACCGAATATGTTCGGCTAGATTTTGTTTCTGATGCAGCCATAGAAGCAAATCCCTATGCTCATTGGTCAAACAGACAAAACGATGAGGATACAGTCTCCTTTAATTCAGAACATAGTCCCCAACAATTTCAAAAACAATCAACCCGGGCTAGGCTAGTTGTTGCTGCAGATGGGATCAACTCTAGCATTCGTCGAATTGTTTATAATGATAGTCCCTACAGTGGTTTAGCACGACCTGACTATTCCGGGTTTGCCGCCCTATTCTGTATGGAAATCACAGATATTCCCCCAGAGCTAAGCACAGAGCTTGAAAACAAATTTTTTCAGCAGGAACGGATTATAAGTATCACTAATGATCGCACTAATGATCAAATCTCAGAGGATTCCCCTTCTATGGAATCCCCACGGATGCTCCTATTTCGCCGTTCCAATGCTCAGTTTGGGTATTTGATCCATCTTCCTTTAAACCAGGAGGAGTTGACAGAAAAATCTGGAAGTGCCTTAATTGCTTTAGCATTACGAGAGTTGGAAAACGCTAATTTTCCCAAAGCTCTCACACAATTAGTGGCGTTATCTCCTCCTGTCAAAATGCAATCCCGTCCGTATTACATTCACCGTGTAGAAACTCTATCTCCCTGGAGTTCAGGTAGAGTTGTATTAGTGGGTGATGCCGCCCATGGGATGCCTCCTTTCATGGCTCAAGGGGCTAATCAAGGATTGGAAGATGCTCTGGTTGTAGCTACCCTTATCGCTAATATTGTACATAAAAATAATCTTGATAATATCCAAGCAATCGCCAATGCTTTCCTTAACTATGAATCTCTTCGTCGTCCATTAATGGAGAAGATTCAACAAGCAACATTGACCAGAATTCCCTACAATAACAAACAAGCATGGCAAGACTACCAACAATTGGTATATTGTCGTAATTTTGACCAACTACTGGAGCAATGTAACCATTCAGCAGTCAGCAGTCAGCCGTCAGCCTTGGCCTAAGGCCACGCTACGCGAATGGCTGATAGCTGATAGCTGATAGCTGATAGCTGATAGCTGATAGCTGATAGCTGATAGCTTACACAAATCCAAACTGATTAAGCTTTCATACTAATCACATCCTGACTCAAAACTTGATTCAATTTGCCACTGCGATATCCTTCTAAATCCAGGGTCACATAGACAAAACCCAACTCCTGAAACTCTGCTACTAACTTCGGTAAATCTGTCGTTACCACAAATTCCTTAATCTCTTCCGGTAGTAACTCAATTCGTGCGGTATCTCCTTCTGAACGAACCCTCAAATTGGAGAAACCTAACTTCCGTAAATAGATCTCTGCTCGTCCTACCCGTTGTAACTTAGCTACTGTAATCATTTCCCCATAGGGAAAGCGAGAACTCAGACAAGGTTGGGCAGGTTTATCCCACCACGGCAGTCCTAATTGTTTCGAGAGTTGGCGCACTTCCGCCTTACTTACCCCCACTTCCGCTAAAGGCGATCGCGCACCTCGTTCCTTGGCCGCCTGAATCCCTGGACGATAGTCCCTTAAATCATCCCCATTCACCCCATCGACTACATAAGGATAGCCTCGCTCCAGGGCTAGAGGTTTGAGAGTGTCGTGGAGTTCACTTTTGCAAAAATAACAGCGATTGACCGGGTTAGAGGTATAATTGGGATTATCCATCTCATGGGTTTGGACAACCTCATGAGTAATGCCAATGGTAGCGGCTTGGATGCGAGCGTCTTCTAATTCTTCTGGTAATAGTGACGGGGATTCAGCAGTGACCGCTATTACGCGATCGCTTAAAACATCGTAAGCAATTTTAGCAACTAGCGTGCTATCAACTCCCCCAGAATAGGCAATCAAAGCCCGTTCCATCTCAGCAAATATAGTTTTTAATTGCTTGAGTTTCTGCTCTAGCATGGTTTTGATAAATAATTTTCCCTGTTTGTAGCACTATCCCATCTACTATCATGCCCGATTTATCATGATTAGACTTCGCGGTATAGCACTACCCATTAAAATTAGGACATTGTCTTGATGCAGTCGCTCATGGGGGAAACCCCCTTTGGCGGCGCTTCATCGCTCCTAAACTCCGAAACGTGAGTATAGCTTACTTCTGACAAATGACTTCGTTAGAGTCGATGCCTGGTATTACCCAGGGCACCTCTCCTTCAAATCTGGGCGTGCGACTTTCACCGCACCCAGCTCCTAGATA
This sequence comes from Moorena sp. SIO4E2, assembly GCF_010671945.1. Classification (NCBI taxonomy): domain Bacteria; kingdom Bacillati; phylum Cyanobacteriota; class Cyanophyceae; order Coleofasciculales; family Coleofasciculaceae; genus Moorena; species Moorena sp. SIO4E2. Next base: position 127 of record NZ_JAAHIE010000405.1, on the reverse strand, counting down.
TCCTGACCTTTCGGTCTGCTTCCGTGGATTAGTTGATGGCAGCTGTGATGAACTGCTAGCAAATTCTTTGGTTTCCAGTTATCGTGGTTTCCATCAATATGATGTAAGTGTACGACTTCTTCCCCTA
>NZ_JAAHIE010000404.1:0-6822 GCF_010671945.1 Moorena sp. SIO4E2 | reverse complement strand
GCGAATTTAACATTTAGAAATATCAGCCTGAAGACAGCAGTCTTTATAGCCCCCCAACCCCCAATTCTGGGGGAGCATGAACTTAAAGTTACCCATCTGCTACCCTTGTGTAAACAAATATTAATTTCGCCAACGGTATCAGAATTGGGGGATTTAGGGGGCTTTAATAAAACCAAATGATCGCACATTCATTCCTTAATTCAGCAACGCCCCCAACACAGCAACGGCGAATGAAACTGGGAGCCACGCTTTCAAGGAAGTAAGGCGTGGTACCTCACCTGAGTGAATAAAAAAAAACTAAAACCATTGATTTTACCTAAAATCATTACCAGGGTTGGGTTTCACTATCTTCAACCCAACCTACGAAGCCAAAAAAGTCAATCAAGTAGGGCATCTGAAATCATCAGGATTTTATCTAGGATCGCTGTGCTCTAAACCAAACACCTTCCGATCTCCTGGTGAAAGCTGATAAATTTTAGCTGTTTGCAACCACTCATATATATCCTCCGGCTTGAGCCACACCCTGGCAGTGCCATTGCTGAAAGCAGTGAGGATTTTGGTGCCATCGGGAGAAAAGACGGCGGAGTTCACAGCAGCATTATGGTCTCTCATCACCAGGATTAACCTACCGTTTAAATCCCACAACCTGGCAGTTTTATCCTCAGAAGCAGAGAGAATTGTTTTACCATCGGGAGAAAACACCGCTGAATTAACATCAAACATATGTCCTTTCTCACGACCTCCTCCAAAGGTTCGGATCAGGTTTCCATTCAAATCCCACAGCTTTATCGTGTGATCTGCTGAAGCAGTGAGAATTGTTTTACCATCAGGGGAAAAGACGGCGGAATTAACAGCATCTTGATGTCCTTTAAAATTAGTAATTATTTCTCCGTTCAAGTTCCACAACTGCGCCAGTTTATCCTTAGAAGCCGTAAGGATTTGCTGGCCGTTAGGAGATAGGACAGCGGAATTAACTACCCCCTTGTGTCCTTTGTACTCTGATATTTCTATAAGTTCACTGCCACTAAAATTCCATAACTTGGCAGTTTGATCGTAAGACGTAGTCAGAATTTGCTGGTCATCTTGGGAAAAGCTGGCAAATTTAGCACCACTCCTACCGAATATCGTTAAGTTATTATAGTGATCATGTAAATTAATAGCCATGATCAGGCGATCGCCTTTTCCATTCCATAACCGGGTTTTGCCATCATCGGAAGTCGTAATAATATAGTTACCATTAGGGGAGAAAGCTGCTGTTTTTACAGAACAGTGATTCGAGACATCACAGCCATGAGGAAGTTGCTTAAGCAATTTTCCGTTCAGATCCCATAAATAAGCGTTTTTATCGGTAGTGGCTGTCAAGATTTTTGTGCCGTCAGGAGAAAACACAGCAGAATTCACAGATGCTGAATGTCTAAAACTAGAATTAACTGGTTGTTGGGTGATATCCCATAACTTGACTGTAGAGTCATCAGAGGCGGTGATTAGTTTGTCTCCATGGGGAGCAAACGCTGCAGTAGTAACCGATAATTGATGACCGATTAATTTAGCGATAACTTTTCCATCCAAATCCCAAATTTTGGCAGTATTATCATCACTAACGGTAATAATGTGATTACCGTCTGGGGAAAACAAGGCTTTTTTGACTGCCTCGGAATGTCCTTTCAAGGTTTTAATTAAGTTTCCATCCTTATTCCATAATTTGGCAGTGCCATCTTCAGAAGCAGTAAGGATTTGATCACCGTCTTGGGAAAATAAAGCAGAATTAACCCAATCGCTATGTCCATTAAATATGTGGATAAGCTCACCATTGTGCTCCCACAATTTAGCTGTCTTATCTTTACTAGTAGTAATAATTTTAGTTCCGTCTGGAGAAAATACCGCAGAGGTAAGACCGCAATGATAATCCTTTATATGTACATGCCAACAGCTATCCTGATTTAGAGTTGTGATCAAATTCCCATCGTTATCCCATAATTTCGCAGTTTTGTCCCGTGAAGCGGTGAGAATTGTCTGACCATCTGGGGAAAAGACAGCAGAATTAACCTGGCACTGACCGTTGCGGACGCAATCGTGCCCTCGTAAGGTATTGACCAAATTGCCTTACAAGGTGGGTAAGGACAAATTATCAAGTTTCGAGTATAGTTTAATCGGGGAAATATAGCTCTTCCGTACTTTACTCTCCTCCGGATACTTTATCAAGGCAACTTTCCAACAGGTCGAGCATCTGTGTTAGCCATTTTCTAGCACTTTCTTCAGTTTCAAAATGGCGATTGGCATAGTCACCCACATCTTTCCAGGGAAAGGAGGGAGAAGCCAAAGCAACCCGTCCTTCGGCAATTATGGTACGATGCCACTTGGCAAGTTCTGGATTGTTGCAGCCAAGAACTACCTCTTCATCACTTTTACCTTCAAAATCAGCTTCAGCAAACTCCCCAGCAAGAAAACTGTAGAGATTTTCGTAGTTAGCTTTTTGGCTCATGGGTAGATTTTTGGTGTATAGTTAATTGCTAATGTTGAGTAATGACTGAAAATTGGAGAATTAGAGACTGAAGATTAAATAAATACAAGATCTTATAGTTTAAGCAAGGGTCACTCTAAACTATAAAATCTACACTATAAAATATACAATCCCCTGAGCAGTTATCTAGCGGGATATGACGTAAGAAGTAAGCAATCTCCTTTTGCTGTTTTTTTCATAACCGCACGCAACTTTATACTATTAGAAATATTGCTCAGAGAAGGAGGACGGCTAGCCACACGACCAACTACTTCCCTAGCCCTATAGTTAACAGCTCGCTTCTCACCTCTAGCAGCATCAAGAACCCAACTATTTAATCTATTCCGGTTGGCTCTCAAAGCAGCTTGAATATTAGTGGCAGCAGTTCCCAAATCGCTATAGGTGCTAGCTGCGCTGATTCTGGGAGCATTAATTAATCGGTCCACTAGTTGTTGATCACTTTTACCAACATGGCGATCAATAGTGTGACCACCAAGGTACTCCTGTCGTTGTAACCAGTTCGAGGAAAAATTACTCGGCACGCATTGCGCAGAAGCTGATTGAGTGAAGTATAAACTCTGTACAAGAGTCAAAACAGCCAATAGTCCAGCACTCTTGGCTAGGGATTGTTTCCAATGGGTAAGCATCTTAAATAATGTCTGTTTTTACCTACTATTCCCAGCAGCTTTTTGATTGTAACATCCTGAGCGACTGCATCAAGACAATGAAAGGAGGTTCAATGGGCGACTGACTGTATCAGGGATGAGCTGATTGCCGTCAAAGCTGTATAGAGTAAAATTTTGATGAATATATTAATTTTGGTTAAGTCAACCTATGTCTAATCAAGAAATTCGGCCAGAAGCGCAACCGTTAATCGATCGCTCTATAGAGGAGAAAACTAAGGACTTTTTGGAGATAGGGAGAATTGCTGGTCTTAATACAACATCCGATTGTGCAGGTGCTGATCTCAGCGGTGCTAATTTGAGTAGTGTTAACCTCAGTCGTGTCAATTTGAGTGGTACTAACCTCAGATGTGCTATCCTGGGGGATATCAACTTGAGTAAGGTCAATCTGAGTGATGCCAAATTAGAGAAAGCCCGGTTGGTAAATAATGTAGGATTTTCTGAATAAATGAAGCTTGAATTGAAGGAAATGGTAGCAATTTTTGAAGATGCCAATGATAATAATGGTTTGACAATTCTGAATCGTTAAATACAAGGTAATAGAGAATAAGGCAAGAGGGCATAGGCAAAAGGCAAAAGGCAAGAGGAACCCACCCCTAACCCCTCCCAGGAGGGGAAGGCAAGAGGCAAAAGGCAAGAGGCAAAAGGCAAAATTTAATAAAGTATATAGGTATTTTGGGTAACTCTTCCCGATTCCCGATTCCCGATTCCCGATTCCCGATTCCCGATTCCCGATTCCCGATTCCCGATTCCCGATTCCCGATTCCCTTTTTTTATCAATCCTATGTTTACATTTAAAATAATATTATGTCTGAATTTACTCCAAAAGAATGGGGTGAAATACGAGAAACTTTGGCTGACGATCCTACTAAGTATGGATTGCCTAAACGGGAATATGGCTCGGTGGTGTTGGGGTCATTTAATATCAGAAAACTGGGGGCGGTAACTAAGCGCAGTCCTCAAACCTGGGATTTTTTGGCTCATGTTTGTAAGCACTTTGATTTGCTCGCTGTCCAAGAAATCATGGATGACCTGAGTGGTTTCCAGGAGTTGAAGGGGCGGATGGGGTCAGAGTTTGGTATGATTGTGTCTGATCGAACTGGGGTGTTTCCTAATGAACCAGGATTAGGGGAAAGACTGGGATTTATATATAATTTGTCGATGGTTAAGCGGGGTGAAGTGGTCTCAGATATTTCTTTTGACCGTACTAAGGTGTTAGAAACCTTGGCTCGTAACTATGATCAGGTCAATCAGGCTATTTTACCCTATGTGGAATATCTAAAAGAACTGGATCAGTGGAATTTAAATCAGTTAGGGAAACGCCCGAAGAAGCCGAATGTTAGGATGCCAGTGTTTCTAACGTTTGCTCGCCAACCGTTCTGTGTCAGCTTTAGAATTGTTGGTCATCCTGGTACTAACCCCTATGAGTTTATGGCGGTTAATGCTCATCTGTATTTTGGTGACTATATCTCAGATCGCCGTCAGGAATTTGATGCACTGATGGCATGGATATTAGGACGGTTTATCCAACAGGATAGAGCCTATTATCCCAATTTTATCTTATTAGGGGATCTGAATCTAGATTTTGATAATCCTACTACAGACCGTGACCGGATTGAAAAGCATATCAAGATGTTTAATGCTAAGGTGAGAGGGGAAGCAAATGTTAATTTTCCGTTCTTAGATCCCCATCCACAGACAAACCAAGTCTTGCGCACTAATGCTAGATTTACGGAAACCTTTGACCAAATTGGTTTGTTTAATTGGGATCAGCGTCTTCCTACTTATAAGGAACATTCCTCTATGGGTGAAAACCCACGAGGACCGGATTATGGTGTTTTTAATTTTGTTGAATTGTTTAGTGATGCCTTATACAACCGAGGGGTTAGTGAGTTATCAGTATCCCAGAAGAAGGCATTTTTTCGACGGTTTGAACATGAGGTAAGTGACCATTTACCGTTGTGGTTACGACTCCCGTTGCCGGATTGAAGTTGCTGATCATTTTGCTAGTTTGCTTAATCAATTCTTTTAAACAGCAGATTGTATCTTCGGCAAACTGCCCTTTGGTGAGTTCAGGGGTAATGTTAATGGCAAAATCAACAATATGACTAGCGATTTCTGGGGGTAAATCACCAACTAGGTCTGGATTATCTATCAGTGAATCCCGTCTGTTGTTATGGTAGGTCATGATTATTGGATTATTTGCTTGTGTTACTAAGCTAATTAAGAGTATACTATAGGAAAACCGTATTTTTAACTAAGTTAGGGAACGGGGATTGGGGAAGTTTGGGGAGATAGGGAGATAGGGAGATGGGGAGATAGGGAGATAGGGAGTATTGAAACAAGCGATTCGGCGTTCGCGCAGCTTGGCCTACGGCCACAGCCGACGCTACGCGAACGCATTTACCAAACTCTTCACTTCAATGGTTACCCATTAGTCATTGTTGCTATTTACAATAGCGCTATATTTGACACGGGGAAATAAGGATAGCGCTAGGGGATGAGATGCGATCGCACAAACCCATAACAATAGCGCTAGAGGATGAGATGCGATCGCACAAACCCATAACAATAGCGCTAGAGGATGAGATGCGATCGCATGATTGGGGCGATGGACAAAATTTTGATGACTAAGATGACTAGAAATTTGCCATTATCCTAGCTATTAAGGGTTGAGTATTAACGGTCAACGGTCAACACTCAACCCTTAACACTCAACCGTCAACTTTCAACTTTCAACTTTTAACTTTCAACTCCCAAAACTCTTCTAAGCGTTTTGAGAGGATCCCTTCTTTTTTCCCAGCAGCAAGCTAGCACCAAGCACACTTAACCCTAAAATAGTAGCAGGCTCGGGAACTTTACCCACTTTAGCGTAAGTGACACTACCTTCTCCAGAACCGAGAAAGAAATCACCATAGGTAAAGAAGTCGCCTCCTATGCGGTCATTGTCTTCGTCACGGATTTCAAAGGGAAAATCGAAAACGAAGAAATTGGGAACAAAATTCAATCCCAAAAGCTCCCCATCCTGAAAATCAACGTAGGGACCTACAGGAAACAAGAAATCATCTGCTTCAGTGTAGGTGACACCATTAAAGTCGAAGACTACCGATAGGTCATCGCTCCGAGAGTTGAATCTTTCGAATCCGCTGTCAAATTGGAAGGTGTCATCATAGGTAAAATACCCCTGATAAGAGTTGCCAGCCAAATCCCCTGTCTCTACATCTACGGTAAAATCATATTTGATAGTTGCAGCAGAAACAGGTTGGGTTGGCATTACAGCTAGACCCAAAGCCACACTAGCGGCTGCCAAAACCCCTGACTTATGGAAGAGATCAGCCATCGTAAAATTCTCCTTGTTTCAACCTGGTAGAGCGTCTTGAATCAAGCGCTAGTCTTTTAAAACTCGTAAGCATTCAGCCGTCAGCGGTCAGCCGTGAGCCTAAAGCTCACGCTGCTTGAGGTGCTTATTTTATTCAAAAGCAACTCAAGTAGCTTGGCCACAAGCCTTTGGCTGATAGCTGATAGCTGATAGCTGATAGCTGATAGCTGATAGCTGATAGCTGATAGCTGATAGCTGATAGCTGATAGCTGATAGCTGATAGCTGATAGCTGATAGCTGATAGCTGATAGCTGATAGCT
>NZ_JAAHIE010000403.1:0-6829 GCF_010671945.1 Moorena sp. SIO4E2 | reverse complement strand
TCTATGCAGCAGATGGATTGCGCAATTTGATGATTACCCTCCATGATCAAGGTGGACCAAAACCATTATTTCCTTGGCTTTCAACCCACCCAGAAACTAAAGAACGGATTAATAATTTAGAAGCTATAATCGACAGTAATGGTTATAACCGTTATACTTATGAAGGTGTAGAAAAGCACCTAGAGATTCAGAAGCGAGTTGCTCAACTCCTGAAAGAGTATGAGGAAAAACAGAAGGAAGAAGAGGAGGGCAAACAGGAGGAAAAACAAGAAGATGAGCAGCAGCAAACACAGGATAAAGAACAGGAGCTAAAACCAGAAAATGAGCAGGAGCAACAACAGTAGGAGTAATATTGTAAGTATTCAGCTAATGCGCTACGCGCACGCTACGCGAACAGGGATCAGCGGTCAGCGGTCAGCTTTGTGGCACAGGCTTCCAGCCTGTGACTTCACTGAGATTAAACCAATGCTTACGTTTTATTCAATAGCTGATAGCTTATAGCTGAATACTTACGATTACATTGCTTCGAGTTCCTTACCTTTGGTTTCCCGAACTGCGAAAACAACTAAGAAAAAGGAGATAGCAGCAGCAATGGTATAAAGACCATAAGCAGTACCTAAACCAAATCTAGTCAGGAGAATGGGGAAGGTGATGGTAATGAAAAAATTGGCCAGCCATTGAGTTGAAGCACCAACAGACAGTGCAGAGCCTCGAATCTGGTTGTTGAACATTTCCCCTAGCATCACCCAGACCACTGGTCCCCAGGAAAAGCCGAAGCAGAACACATACAGGTTAGCGGCTAAGAGGGCAACAATCCCTTGAGAGTGAGTCAGAATCAATTCACCAGCGCTATCCAACTGGGCGAAAGTAAAAATAAATGCCATTATCCCCAAGGTCAAGGTCATGCCAATAGACCCGATCAGCAGAAGGGGTTTGCGTCCAAACTTGTCGATGTATGCGATCGCTAAAAGGGTAGTAAGAAGATTAATAGCGCCAGTAATCACATTAATTAGCAGGGAATCCCCTTCTGAAAACCCTACCTCTTGCCATAACACATTACCGTAGTAGAATACTACATTAATTCCCACAAACTGTTGAAATATAGATAGTCCCATGCCTAGCCAGACAATGGGAAGCAGCATACCATTTTTACCAATCAGGTCAGAGAGTTTAGGCTTGCGCTCCTTGAGAACTGTTTGCTGAATTTCCAAGACCTTGGCTTGGACATCACCACTCTCAATCTTGGCGAAAACAGCAGCAGCTTTTGTCAAGCGGCCAATAGAGACCAAAAACCGGGGAGATTCAGGAATCAACCAAGCCCCCACCCAATAAACAGTTGCTGGAATAAGCTCCATCCAGAACATCCAGCGCCAAGCCGGTATAGAAAACCAAAGTGGTGCTTCTGCTGAACCGGTAACCATACTAATCAAGTAGTTGCTGACAAAAGCAATAAAAATACCAATAACAATGGCCAATTGCTGGAGAGAACCTAACCTTCCCCGTAGGTGAGCTGGAGAAACCTCTGCAATGTAAGCTGGACTAATTACACTAGCGGCACCCACAGCAATGCCACCCACCAGTCGATAGACTACAAAATCCCAGATACCGATTGCTATACCAGAGCCAATGGCACTGATCGTAAATAAAGCAGCAGTCATCAGCATCACCTTTTTACGGCCATACCAATCCGCCATCTGTCCAGCGTAAAACGCCCCAACTGCAGAACCTAGCAGCATCGAAGATACTGAGAATCCCGTCCCGACGCTAGTGGAGTTAAAGGCTTTTTGCAGTGCTGTAATGGTGCCATTAATCACTGCACTGTCGAAACCGAATAAAAAACCACCAATGGCAGCCACTCCGGAAATCAGGATTACAAAAGATATATGGTATTCTTGTTTGTCATTTATCATTGATAGCAGTTCTCAATGGGGTGAGGTACTTAAGCCGGTAGGGAGTAGGGAGTAGGGAGTAGGGAGTAGGGAGTAGGGAGTAGCGCTGCATCACTTGTCAATTTTCCATTTAAACCTGCCTCAGCCATACCTTCCATACTTGGAAGCTTTTTGCACTAATTCTTTAGGTGGAGAAGTTGCCAGTTAAGCAACTGTCTATGGAAAGAACGACCTATCACCTTAGGCATAGCAGCATCTAATAATAGACACAGCTAGGATTACAGCCGAATTTTGCTCAGACCTTAACTACCAAGGAATTGTGTACAGGTTTAAATAGTGGCATGGCATACCTCACCAAGCTTTAAAAAAGGAAAGTAGAGTTTAAAGGTAAGGTAAAGCTGAGGGAGCAGGCAGCAAATGGAATCAACTAAAAACCCCACCATGGAAGAGATGAACCTATTCTCAGAGCCTGGCACTGGCAAGGTAGAAAAGACAATTACCCCTCATAAGCCAGGACGAGTCAAGTATAAAGCAACTTACTGGCCAGCAGAAGTATGCTCCGATTTTCAAGTCACCCTTGAACCTGAAGACCCAGTTACAGTTGTTGGTCGGCGCGGCATTACCCTGATTGTGGTACCAGTGGGTTATATTTTTCCCGACGATTCCCAAGAGTCGAGCCATAACCTAGCCACAGGGATTGTCTCACGCTTGTTGAGTTGGACTCAACGATTGGCTTAATTGTTGGGGTTGCTGAATCTTTGAATGAATAGGAGTAGAGCGGGCATCCTGCCCGCCCGAAGATTGTAACGGGCAGTGCGGCTCGTTCCACGCCTGATTCCTATTCCACCTCACTCTTAAAATCATTCCATTATTAAGCAAAGCCAAACAATTAACTTTCATAGCCCAATACTGAGCCTAGGGTTGACAGCAGTATTGGGCTTCTGAGTTTAGCTTCCTCCGCGAGAAGCCCCACATCTCAATGCGCAGCATGAGTGTTTAAAGTTAACCTGAGTTCGATATAAGTAAATTGGCTAGAAACCACTTTCCGTGAGACGTACAGGATTTTATCCCCTACCCATAATTTCTCAATTAGCGAAATTTATTGAGAAATAGGGGGAGAAGGAAAAATCAATTAGTAAATTTTTTTTAATCTTAATTAATTTTTATTAAATAAACGCTCAAAAATTGGCACTGGTTCCGCCTAGTGAGAAGCGAAAAGTTTTGATATTAGGTCTTTACAGAGCATATCGAATTGTGAATAACTGCGACCAAGATATGCCCACCTCCAAAATGCCTAATTTCACCGCAGGCACAATCTTTGTGGTAAAATGAACTCTTACACAGTTGTGTATTAACCAGTAGACATCAAGGGTTCTTTGAAGGTTTTTGCGAGATGAACGCATAGGTGTTGGTTTTACGCCGAAAGGCGCTCGTTACGACGTCTGAGAGAAGCATTGAAAGCTGAGCCATGATTGGCATGAATATCACTTTCGGTGACATCATGCTCAGTTTCAGGATGCTCAGGCACAGGAGCTTGATATTTTTTTCGTTTACGACCTGCACCTTTGTTCGCACCCTTATTTTTAAGTCGCACTCGGATCCCTTTTTGCAACCGCTTTGGTGGACGTCCCGGTCGACCTGTGCGGATCACCTCATGGCAGATCTCAAACAGCAGGTTGCCATATCGTCGTTCTCCATCGGTTAAGAGATTGAGGCTTCCGGTTTGGTCAATCACCTTCCCTAAAACTTTCAACCCCTGCTCAAATAACTGCTGGTCTTTAGGTCCACAGTGCAATTCCCATAGAAACCGACTGCCTCGCTCCATCAAGACCATTGTCCATCCTTGTGACACTGAAGCAGGTAGGTTTTTATTTACTTTCGTATACAGCTCCGAACCTTCTATCTCCTGATGAATAAACTGATGGAGCAGAGCATAGAGCATCAGGGTAGGTTTGAGACCCGCTAAACGTCTTTCCCAATCAATTACACTCTTTTTTGACACACTGAAGGTTCGAGCTGTGGCATTGGGACCCATACCTTCACTTCTGGCTTTAAGAATCACGGATTACCGACTCAGGGGAGTGGTCAGACCCGCCAGTGGCGTTGCAAAGGTCTCGCTGAAATAGATGTCACACTCTCGGCAATGATAAATCGTACGGAAACCATGGTTTTGAGTACTATAGCGGTGGTGAGGGTACACATCCTCACTCCCACATCCAGGACATGGGTAGGAAAATAGTTCGATCATACAACCACCATTGAGGAAAGGCTTCTATTAACTCCAGCATGCCCCTATTTCATGACCTGCAAGGCTTTTATCCTTCACATTCGACGGAACCAGTACCCAAAAATTGGTTATCTTAAATAAGATAAACCCCTTTAAATTAAAGTTTAAGGGTTCTACTCAAAACAAGAATTATGATAGATATAGAGACTTTGTTCTGGTAATTATACGATTTTTGTAAAGGTTTTAAATTTGAATTGATAAGCCAGTTAATTTCTGATAAAATTACCCAAATAAATCGGAAAAGTCGTCTGAAATTAAGTGAAGTTATGACAATAATAATTTATTTTAATTGCTCTAATTATCGTTGCTTAACAAGGTATTATATCAATTACATTGCTAACTATAACTCAAGTAATTTTCCAAATTTAGTTAGTTATAATCGCTTTATTGAATTAATCCCTCAAACCTTAATGCCATTACTTTTTTAGGCTCTACGGAACATAGTGTGTATAAAACCGCGCTTATTGACCACTAGGTCTGATGGGACGGGTTATTTCTAAAAAATCATTCTATCTCTTGATGCAGTCGCTCATGGGGGAAACCACGGCAGTCGCTCATGGGGGGAACCACGGCAGTCGCTCATGGGGGAAACCACGGCAGTCGCTCATGGGGGAAACCCCCGCATGAAGGCGCTGCCTCCCCAAGACCGCGCTGCCTCCCCAAGACCGCGCTGCATCGCTTAAAAACTCAAACTACCGCCCAATAAGGATTATAGGAATTATTCCATAATAGTTTTACACAGCAAGTTCGGTAGAGCCGATTTTTTTAGTCTAAACCACAGAGGAAAGCCTATTTGTCTATCCTGTGGTTAACAAAGAGATAATCTGCGAACCATCCTGGGGTGCCTTCCGCAGTGTCTTGGTTTATCTGTTCCAGCCATCGTCCCTCACTAGTAAGCCATTTGCGAATACAAAGAACTTGCTCAAAACCTTGCTCCTTAAGGAAATTGCAAACCTCACCATGTAATGCTTCTTCATGATATATGGGCTGAATTTCGATCTCTGCAATAATATATCTTGTAGAATTGAGATAGTTACCCATTCCTTCGAGGGCCTGTAGACAAGCTCCTTGAAGATCGATGCAAAGAAGATCGACATTATTAATATTGTTGGTGCTTAACCAATCATCAAGACGGGTTGCATTAACCGGGATCTGCTTACATTCGTATTTCTCAAAAGGATACGCCGGATTTGGGGTCAAACAGGATGACGCAAAAGGATTGCCATTCACAACCATATTAAACTCTAAAGTAGTCGTTTGATTCCAAACGGCTTTTGGGATTAAGTGAATATCTGGGTGATTTTTTATGTTTTGAGAACATAGGACTAATGAATCCGGGTGACATTCAAATACATAAACTGGAGCATTATAAGCACGATTTAGTGCGATTGAGTCCAATGCGTCACCGGCTCCAAGCTCTAAGATAGTGTTGACTTTGGCTTTAGAAATGTGTGCCATAATGCTAGGGTGCAAATAAATACCAGAGTTGCTGGTTGACATAAATGGATCTCCTAATCAGTCGTAGGTTAATTTTATCAAGGTTGAGCGTAAAACCCCCGTCTTTCAACAGGGTAATCCCATCTAATTTTGGATCATATTTGACTGAAAAAAGTAAGATTATACAGGACTTACGCAACCGCACTAATTATAGTGGATATATCGGGAATTATGACCAACTTATACGCTATATATAGCGGTAATGCGTAATTCTTGATTATACTATAGTTTGAGGATTTTATGGTATTATGGAGATGTCTATTTATTGTCCAATAAGAGATTTGAAAAGATTATTGTAATCAGAACACATTTTTCCTGCATGATAAGTTTCTTTTAGTCTTTTTTTATTTTTTTGTACCTTTTCTTTCGCTTCATCTAAATTTTCAAGGATCGATATTATTGTCTCAGCAATTGCACAGCTGTCACCTGGTTTTAGGCCAAAGGCAAATCCTTGTTTCACGTAGATTTCTTGCGGACCATCAATATTGGATATAGCTACGGGAGTCCCCATAAATAATGATTCCAGTGCTACTTGATTGAAGCTTTCACCCAGGGTGGGCTGGATTGTTAGATCCGCTCTCTTGAAAAGCGCAGCAGCATTTCTTTCTCCGGGAATTCTTCCCGTAATTATAACGTCCTTATTATATTCGCAAGCTTTGCGTATTTCTTCGTCAAAGCCTGGTGAATATCCGCCGACAAATAAATATGTAATGCTTGGAAATCTCTTGGAAATTGTGGGTATCGCCTTAGCAAGGTATATAACCCCCTTATATATGTCAAGTCTTCCAAGGTATAGAATTATCTTACCATTTTTGGGTATATCAATTGGTTCCCCCCTACTATTATGTAAATTATAGACAAGAGTATCAAGTCCTTTATCAAACTCAAACTTGTCAGTATCCACACCGTTGTAGATGACTTTTGGAGATATACCGAATAGTGCATTCTGACGCTTTCCGTATATGATATTAGGGCAGAGTAAAGGGATTGATTTTCGTTGGCTTTTTGATACATATACAGTTTCATCTGCTAATGCCATTAGTTCTCTTTTGCAGCTAAAGTTGGTTAACACCCATCTGGCCCAAAAGCAATCGTCTATTTCATCTGACCAATAGTATCCCCCATCCATTAGTGCGTATTTGTCATCAGAGATCGT
>NZ_JAAHIE010000402.1:0-6863 GCF_010671945.1 Moorena sp. SIO4E2 | reverse complement strand
AAGAGTCAATTTGCTTCTAAAAGTCCCCCGAGCGAGGGATTGCTCGCTCGGGGGACCAACGGGGGCTTGGATGTAGCAAATGAGACTTCTCAGACAACCTCTTAATTGCACTGGGTCGGATCAGTAAAACGAGCAGGGATTGTCAACCAGCCATACTCGTTCGTAAGCTTGTTTACTATCTCCCCTTGATTAGTTAATTAGCTGACGGCTGACGGCTGATAGCTGAATGCTTACATTATCAAAATCTCAACGCTATACACAGTAGTCGTTTTAGGGGATTTAAATTAAAATTATAGCCTAACAAGTACCAAAGAGCGAAAATTATTAATAAATCTTATCTTTGTTTACTGCTTAATATACTATCTTATCAAACTTAGACCCAATTCCACGTTTTTTTAACATTTATTAACCTTATTTTCTCGGTAAAGCATTATAGTAAATTTCTTAAACTTTGGGATATAAGTTTTTATTATATGTTTTTTTTTTTTGATAATAATTTCAAATATAATACCGGAATTTTTGCCGGATTTTAGAAAAAACGTTGGTCAAATAAGTGCTTGCAAACTCTTGATTTAGGTGGGTTTAGGCTGATTAAACCTGGTCAGTTCTCAAGGTGTTTTTAATCACATTCCATCAAAAAAATAATTTTTCTGATGCAAAAAGTGTGAGATACTAACCAACGGGTGCAGAAAACTTGTAAACCCAAAGTTGAAACTCCGATACATAGGGAGATTTTATGAAATATTTGAGAGTGGTGACGGCAATCGTACTAACGATTACCTTCACCCTAGTAGGTTTCCTCCCGGGGACTAACCAGGGAATAGCACTTGCCGACACACAAGGCCAACCCAACATCCTGGTGATTATGGGAGATGACATTGGCTGGTTTAACCCCAGTATCTACAACCGGGGGGTAATGGGCTACAAAACACCCCACATCGACAGCATTGCTGAAGATGGCATACTCTTCACCGACTTCTATGGTGAAAACAGCTGTACTGCTGGTCGATCTGCCTTTATCACTGGTCAGAATCCTGCACGTACTGGTTTAACCAAGGTGGGCTTACCTGGTGTTGACGTAGGATTACAGGCTAAAGACCCAACCCTAGCTGAGTTGCTTAAGCCCCTGGGGTATGCCACTGGTCAATTCGGTAAAAACCATCTGGGTGACTTAGATAAGTATCTACCCACTAACCACGGCTTCGACGAGTTCTATGGCAACCTCTATCACCTCAACGCTGAAGAGGAACCAGAGAACGAGGACTATCCACCGGAAGGTGAGTATCCAGAATTCGACAACAACTTTAGGCCACGAGGCGTCATCCACAGCTATGCAGACAATCCAATACAACCTGAAGCATGCGAAGAGGGGACATTAACAAAACCAATAATAGACGTAACAGATGAAGATCCGAATAATCCTAGTGAAGGTCAACTAGTCTGCGATACAGGTCCGCTAAATAAAAAGCGGATGGAAACAGTGGACGAAGAGTTTCTAGATGGTGCACTAGATTTCATCTCCAAGGCACACTATAATGACCAGCCGTTTTTTGTCTGGTTTAACTCCACCCGTATGCACGTCTTTACCCACCTCAAAGACGAATCTGTAGGGGTTACCGGACAGGGAATCGAGGCAGACGGTATGGTGGAACACGATGGCCATGTTGGGGTACTTCTCAATAAGCTTGAAGAATTGGGCATTCAAAATAACACCATTGTGGTCTACACCACTGACAACGGTGCAGAAGTATTTACCTGGCCCGACGGCGGCACGACTCCTTTCCATAACGAAAAAGTAACTAACTGGGAAGGTGGTTTCCGCGTGCCCGCTATGATCAAATGGCCTTTTCATATCAAACGTGGTGTGATTTCCAACGAAATCATGTCTCTCCAAGACTTGCTGCCCACGCTCATGGCTGCAGTTGGTGTGCCCGATATCAAGGAGCAGCTACGTACAAATGGTTACGGCACTGATGAGGACGGTAACCCTATCCTCATTCATCTAGACGGCTATAACTTCTTGCCCTATCTATTAGATCCAGATAAGGAAAAAGCACCTCGTGAAGAGTTTTACTATTTAACTGACGATGCTTACCCATCAGCACTCCGGTTTAAAGATTGGAAGATAATTTTTGCCGAGCAGCGAGCTGAAGGCTTTGATACTTGGCAGGAACCCTATGTAAATTTGAGGGTTCCCATGATCCTTAATCTGCGTCGCGATCCCTTTGAGAGAGCTCCCTTCGAGTCTGACTATTACGTAGACTGGCGCTTCGAACGCACTTACTTGCTAGGTCCAGCCGTAGCATATATGGCTAAATTCCTGGATACCTTCACGGAATTTCCACCTAGTCAACGTCCCGCATCTTTTAGCGTCAATATTGTTGTGCAGGAGCTAATAGAAGAGCTCAAGAATATGGGATTGGATTAAGCTGCTCAGTAGGCTATATAGCAGAAGTCAGAAGTCAGAAGTCACAAGTCAGAAGTTAAACTCTTGCCATACTGTAGTTTGAGACTTTTGTCATGTCCTAATTACCCTGGCGACTGCTATAGCACTAAGTCTTTACTGGCTAAGTGCCACCCCTAGCTGGACAATCAAGGCGTCACTTGATGGCAAATCAGAAAAACTGCGAAAAATTGCCCATCAGTGACGCCTGCCAACCAGCCTTGACCATAACTACTTGGCAATAGTTTGTATTCACAAGATCAGTTGGCTCCATAAAAATAGCCTTAATTGGCAATAAGCTGCTCAGCAATTACACTACAGAAGTCTTAGCTCATGAAAAAAAGAACGTTTTTAGTTTTCCTATCGATTCTGTTATCAGTCTTTTGCCTAGGAAGCTTTGTGGGATGTCCCCCTGCTGCTGCGGACTATGACCCCTTAGTGTCTTGGAATGACTGTGCGACTAAGCAAACCATTGTTAACTTTGTGGAAGACGTTACCAATCCCAACAGTGATAACTACGTACCTCCTAGCGATCGCATCGCCACCTTTGATAATGATGGAACCCTGTGGACTGAAAAACCAGAATATATTCAGGAGTCATTTATCAAATATAGGCTAAGTAATGCATTGCCAGCTCTTCAAAAACTTCCTTCTTTAACTGAAAAGGATGTCATGGTAAAGGATATCACCCTAGAATATATCCAACCGGAGCCATTAACACCGGAAGAGTATAAACAGAAGGCTAGGGACTTTCTGGATAACTCTTTGCACCCATACCTTGGAGTGCCATACATCGAGCTGACTTACCAGCCCATGGTTGAACTGGTCAATTATCTCCAAAGTAATGATTTCAAGGTCTATATTTGCTCTGGGGGAGGACTTGATTTCATTCGCTCCTTTGCCGAAGATGCCTATGGTATTCCCCCTGAAAACGTCATTGGTACGACCGTCCAAACAGAATATATCGCCCAAGGCGATGGATCTTATCTCTTGGTTAGGAAGCCAGAACTGGTGCAACCCATTAACGATGGACCAGGTAAACCAGTGGGAATTGAACGCTACATTGGTAAAAAACCAATTATGGCAGTTGGTAATTCCAGTGGTGATTTACAAATGCTTGACTACACTGATGATCACATTGGTCCAGCTTTAATGGTACTGCTTCACCATGATGATCCCCGCGAATGTCCCTATGCTGAAGAAGCTGGAATTGACTGTCCATACGATAAAAAGGACCCCGAGGATATTAATATTTTTGATGTGGCCAATCAGCGTGGTTGGACAGTTATCAGTATGAAAGACGATTTCGTAACAGTGTATGGAGATATAACTCCATCGATAACTCCATTGGAGAATGTATCTGGATCTGAACAAGCATCTGGATATGAGAACCAATTTGGATATCGAAGAAGAGCTAAATACCAACACTCAGTGCGCTCATCAGTTGCTGGTAGGTATCGTAGGTACTAAATGCTAAGCCCTAGTATAGCGGTTTTCAATTTGGTGAATTACATATTCCTTGGTTTTAGGGAACAGGGAACAGGGAAAAAATCCTGTGTACCTCATTAAGCTATAAACCGCTATACATAGCATCTTTTGAATTTGGCATGTTGAATTTGGGATGCTAAGCAACTGTACTAACCTCAGTAAGCATCAAGGCGTCACTGGATGGTAAATTGTAAAAATTGCACATCAGTGACGCCTTTGTAATGTAAAGTAAGTTTTAAGCTTATGCGCTACGCGCACGCTACGCGAACAGCTATCAGCTTATGCTTACGTTAAGTTTAATATCTAAGTTTAATACCTAAGTTTAATAGTACTATTAAATAGTATTATTAATAGCTTTTCTAGTTCAACAATGAAGACTCCTTGGTTAAAATTACTTTTCTTCAAACTTTTCGTGGGTTTCCTGACAGTATGCCTAGTCTTTGGCACTGGCACACCAGTCAAGGCATCTCCCACGGTAAATAGCTGCCCTGAAGGTATGACCTTCATTCCTGGCGTTGCTGATTATGGGTATGGTTTTGCCCCCCTAGCCCCCCAATTTTGGGGGGAATAAGACGTTCAAAGTCCCTTCCGGTGCGCGCCTCCTAGGGCGAGTAAATCGCCCTTGGGTCGCACCGCAAAGTTGGGGGATTTAGGGGGCTTTAACTTTCACCAGATGATCGCGAATTCATTCCTTAATTCAGCAACGCCTCATTCCTGGGGGCACTTTCAAGATGGGTTCCGACGTTTACTACCCTTCGGAGCGCTCTGCGGACGATGTTACCGTTGAGAGCTTCTGCATCGATAAATACGAAGTCACTAATGCGGAGCAACGGGCACCTTCCTAATCTATAGCAATTCTACGACTTGTGAAGTACACAATTTCGGGATTTTAGGGAACAGCGGATCTGGGAATAGGGAAGAGAAAAGAGGGAACAGAAAAGAGGCAATAGGGAATAGGGATGCGCTCCATCAAGACTGTACCTCATAACTGCAAAAAACGCTATACTACTCATTATAATGGTTCCTCTTTGTTGCGGTAAGCATCCCCCTCACTATTCAAGGATAATAGTCCTAGAAGTTGTAGAAAAAGTAATGGCTGCCAAAGACCTATTCCATGATGCTGTAAAACAAGCACTCCTAAAAGACGATTGGATTATCACAGCAGATCCCCTAAAAATTAAGATTGAGGGAGTTAAGCTTGAAATAGATTTAGCAGCAGATAAAGTTATAGCAGCTCAAAAATCAGAACGAAAAATAGCAGTTGAAATAAAAAGTTTCCTCAATACTTATGCAATTACAGATTTTCATGCTGCACTAGGTCAATTTTTAAACTATCGCTTAGCATTACAAATGAGCGAATCAGATAGAATACTTTATCTGGGAGTTACTGTTGATACCTTTGAATCATTCTTCCAAGAAAAATTTTCCCAAGAAGCAGTAAAGGTTTATCAAGTAAAATTGCTAATATACAATCCTGTTGAGGAGATAATAACCGAATGGAAAAATTAGACAAGTACCGATTAATAATTCGCCAACTATTAACTAATCATGCCAGGTTAGAAGCCAATAATTCAGATTCAGAGATTGAGGCTCAAGTTATTTTTGACACAGAACATGACCATTATCAACTTCTAGATATCGGCTGGGATGGACTCAAACGAGTTTATAAGTGTTTTATCCATTTAGATATCAAAGATGGTAGAATTTGGATTCAGCGAAATATGACAGAAGCTGATTTGGCACAAGATTTGGTGGAAATGGGTATACCAAAAGAAGATATTATTCTCGGTTTACATCCCAGTTATAAACGTCCTTACACAGGCTATGGAGTGGCTTAGTGATATTCACCTTATGGGCTATGGGCACGCTACTTGAGGTGCCATTAGCCTTTGGCCAACGGCTGATAGCTGAACTGACCGCTGACCGCTGACCGCTGACCGCTGTTCGCGTAGGGCATATGCTTACATACTAATCGCTTTTCTAGTTCAACAATGAAGACTCCTTGGTTAAAATTACTTTTCTTCAAACTTTTCATCGGTTTCCTGACAGTATGCCTAGTCTTTGGCACTCCCACACCAGTCAAGGCATCTCCCACGGTAAATAGCTGCCCTGAAGGTATGACCTTCATTCCTGGGGGCACTTTCAAGATGGGTTCCGACGTTTACTACCCTTCTGAGCGCTCTGCGGAAGATGTTACCGTTGAGAGCTTCTGCATCGATAAATACGAAGTGACTAATGCGGAATTTGCCAAATTTGTCAAGGAAACTGGTTATATTACAGTAGCAGAGCGTCCCCTCTCCTCGGAACAGTTTCCGGACTTACCAGAGGAGCAACGGGCACCTGGTTCCCTAGTCTTTCAGATGCCGGACAATGGTGTTAGACCAGTCGGTTACCTGAGCTGGTGGAAGTGGACTCCTGGGGCTGACTGGCGACATCCCTTTGGTCCAAAGAGCAACATTAAAGGGAAAAAGAACTATCCCGTGGTCCATGTTGCCTATGAAGACGTTCAAGCCTATGCTAAGTGGGCAGGGAAGTCAGTACCCACAGAAGCCCAATGGGAATATGCTGCTCACGGTGGACTGGATGATGCTACCTACAGCTGGGGTGAGCAATACTCAGCCCAGAAGGCTAATACCTGGCAGGGATTCTTCCCCTTTTTCAACACCAAAGCTGATGGTCACACCGGCACTGCACCTGTAGGTTCTTTTGAACCAAATGGTTATGGTTTGTATGACATAACTGGTAATGTCTGGGAGTGGACCTCAGATTGGTATAGCATCGGTCACGATGGCAAATCCCACAGTCTTAATCCTACAGGACCTAATCAAAAAGAAAGCTTCGACCCCAGAGAACCGGGTGTTGCTAAACATGTCATTAAAGGCGGGTCTTACCTATGTGCTCCTAATTATTGTAGTCGCTATCGTCCTGCTGC
>NZ_JAAHIE010000401.1:0-6876 GCF_010671945.1 Moorena sp. SIO4E2 | reverse complement strand
AGCTACTTGAGGTGCTTATGGACTATGGACAAGCTACGGTAAGAGCTTTTGAATAAAACAGGTAAGCATTAATCTCAGTTATGGAAAGCTGACGGCTGACGGCTGACGGCTGAATGCTTACGGACTAGCTAAGGCACAAGTAGCGATCGCTTATGATTAGTAAAGAAGCCTTCGAGGAAAAATTCAAGACCATGCCCTGGAAAAGGCGACAAGTTTTGGAGGCGGTGGTTGGTGGTAAGACAGATCAAGAAATCAGAGACGAGGTGCTAAAGGTCTATGATATATCTACGGTAAGAAAGCATATTTCTAATCTATATAAAGACTTTGATATTGAAGCTAATGGTTTTAATTGTCGTTGTGAGTTAGTTGAAATCGTTAATACCTATAAGCCGGAATTAGTGGCTGAGCAAGTATTAAACGAGTGCGGGTTATCCCCTAGACCTAGAGCAACTCAAGAGATATATATTGAGCGCCCACCTATTGAAGCTCGTTGTGATCAGGAAATTGTCAAACCGGGAGCGTTAATTCGGATTAAAGCACCGAAACTGATGGGGAAAACCTTACTAAGTCATCAGATTATCGCCCATGGTGAAAAACAGGGTTATGATCAAGTCTATTTAAATATGAATGAGCTACCTTTCACTAATTTGGATAGCTTTTTACAGTCCTTTTGTGTACGAGTGTCTGACAACTTAGGATTGTCGGATAACTTAGACAGTTATTGGAAAAAGCGTTTACCCAGCAAGGTAAACTGCAAACGATACTTAGAGCAGTATTTATTAAAGTCTTTAGATAGTCCAGTAGTTTTGTGTTTGGATGAAGTAGAGCAAGTCTTTTCTCATCAAGAGGTGGCTGAAGGGTTTCTGACTTTGCTGCGTAGTTGGCATGAAGATGCTAAGAGTAAAGAGGTTTGGAAAAAATTACGGTTGATTGTAGTTTATGCCACGGAAGTTTACGTTAATTTACCTACCGAACAGTCGCCATTTAATGTGGGATTACAGATAGAGTTACTAGAGTTTACTGAAGAGCAAGTTAAGGGCTTTGCTGAGGCTTATGGGTTGAATTTGTCTGGGGATTCAGTAACGCAACTGATGGCAATGGTGGGGGGACATCCTTATTTATTGTCCCAAGCGTTTGATTATCTCAAGAATCACCAAGCAGCAGAGAAGACACTGGATAGCCTTTTGGCTAATGCCCCCACAGAAGCCGGAATTTATGGCAGTCATCTCCGTCAACTTTTAACTAGTATTCAAGAGCATCCCGAATTGCTGGAAGCTGTTAAATTATTAGTTAGTAACACCAAACCCGTGCGCCTGGATGCTACTATCACTCGCAAGTTGGAAAGTATCGGTCTGGTTGAACGCCATGGTAATGATTGTAGTTTGATATCTAATTTGTATCGTCTGTATTTTAGCGATCGCATTTTGGGGAATCGGGAATCGGGAATCGGGAATCGGGAGTCGGGAATCGGGAATCGGGAATCGGGAATCGGGAATCGGGAATCGGGAATCGGGTAATAATATTATTATCAATAGACCAGGAAGTAGAATAACAATGAGCAAAACTATCTTTAACTATACCTAATTCTTAAAAACCACTTATTCTCTCTCCCCATCTTCCCACACTTGCTACACTCTTATCACTGCTCCCTGCTCCCTGCTCCCTGCTCCCTAAAACCTAAAAATTTGTACCTCACCGAATGCCAAACCGCTGTAATGACCAATCAACACTCAACAATCTACAAAGTAGGAGGTAGTTTACCTCAGGATGAACCTACTTATGTGACCCGACAAGCGGATCAGGAGCTTTTTCAGGCATTGATGGCTGGGGAGTTTTGTTATGTGCTGAATTCCCGACAGATGGGTAAGTCGAGTTTGCGGGTAAGAACGATAAAACGCTTGAAAGAAGAGGGATTTGCTTGCGCTTCTATCGATCTGACCGTGATTGGTAAAGAAGATATCACGGTGTCGATGTGGTATGAAAGTTTGATTATGTTATTGGTGGATGATTTCGAGCTTTTCGGAAAATTTGATGAAGACAGTTGGTTAGACGAGCGTGCTAAAATCTCTCCGGTGTTGTGCTTAAGTAAGTTTATTCAGCAGATCGTGTTAAGCAGTATTCCGGGAAAGATTGTTATTTTTCTGGATGAAATTGATAGTATTATTAAAGTTAGGTTTAAAGATGATTTCTTTGCGTTAATTAGAGCCTGTTACAATCAACGAGCTGAAACGCCAGCTTACAATCGTCTCACCTTTTGTTTGCTGGGGGTTGCAACTGCTGCAGATTTAATTCAGGATAAACAGCGCACTCCGTTTAATATTGGTCAGGATATTCAATTAACTGGGTTTACTTTTCAGGAAGCCAAACAGCCTTTGGTTCCAGGTTTGGTAGGTAAAGTTAATAATCCTGAACAGGTGTTGGGTGAAATAGTAAACTGGACGGGAGGACAACCGTTTCTGACCCAGCGGTTGTGTCGTTTGGTGGTGCAGACCTCGGAATCGGGTAATAGTCTTTCCCTAGACCAGATCGTGCGTAGCAAGATTATAGACAATTGGGAAGCCCAGGATGAACAGGAGCATTTGAAGACTATACGCGATCGCATTCTCAGGAATGAGCAACGGGCTGGTATGCTGTTGGGTTTGTATCAGCAAGTGTTGGAGCACGGGTGTATAGCTGCTGATGGCAGTCAGGAACAGACGGAATTAAGGTTATCGGGGCTGGTGGTTGAGCACCATGGTTGTTTGGAAGTTAACAACCGGATTTATGGTGAGGTTTTCAATTCCGATTGGGTCAAGACAGAATTGGCTAGACTGCGCCCTTACGCTGAGGCTTTTACGGCTTGGGTTGATTCTAGGTTTAAGGATGAGTCTCGATTGTTGCGGGGGGGAGCATTAGACCAGGCGGAACAATGGTCTAGGGGAAAAGCCTTAAGTGATTTGGATTCCCAGTTCTTAAGAGCTAGTCAGGTTTTAGACAAGCGAGAAGTCCAAAAGGCTTTGGCGGCTGAGAAAGAGGCTAGTGAAATATTAGCTAAGGCGAAACAGGAAGCAGAAGCGTTGCTAGCAGAAGCCAAATTATTAACACGACTAGAACGGAAAGGACTTATTATTTTAAGACAGTTACAGGATAATGCTTACTACGGCCCCAGTACAATAGGGGAAACGCTTTTGTATGAAGCAGTAGAGACTGGGCAAGAGCTACTTAGTATACTAAAAGATGGTTGCCCCCTGGAGCAATATCCTGCTACTAGTCCTATATATGCCCTCCACCAGAGTATTAGTCAATTTCGAAAAGGGGCTGTGCTCAGAGGGCATCAGAACTGGGTAACGAGTGTAGCCTTCAGCCCGGATGGACAGAGGCTGGCCACTGCTTCAGAGGACAAAACTGCCAGAATTTGGGACAGAAAGGGCAATCAAATCGCCGTACTCACCGGGCATCAGGACAGGGTAAGGAGTGTAGGATTCAGCCCGGATGGACAGAGGCTGGCCACTGCTTCAGATGACAAAACTGCCAGAATTTGGGACAACCAGGGCAATCAAATCGCCCTGCTCACCGGCCATCACGACAGGGTATGGAGTGTAGCCTTCAGCCCGGATGGACAGAGGCTGGCCACTGCTTCAGAGGACAAAACTGCCAGAATTTGGGACAGAAAGGGCAATCAAATCGCCGTACTCACCGGGCATCAGGACAGGGTAAGGAGTGTAGGATTCAGCCCGGATGGACAGAGGCTGGCCACTGCTTCAGATGACAAAACTGCCAGAATTTGGGACAACCAGGGCAATCAATTAGCCTTGCTCACAGGGCATCAGTCTTTGGTAAGGAGTGTAGCCTTCAGCCCGGATGGACAGAGGCTGGCCACTGGTTCAGATGACAAAACTGCTAGAATTTGGGACAACCAGGGCAATGAAATCGCCGTGCTCAAACCGCATCAGTCCAGGGTATATAGTGTAGCCTTCAGCCCGGATGGACAGAAGCTGGCCACTGCTTCATACGACGGCACTGCCAGAATTTGGGACTTACAGGGCAATCCATTAGCCCTGCTCACAGGGCATCAGTCCGAGTTAGATAGTGTAACCTTCAGCCCGGATGGACAGAGGCTGGCCACTGCTTCATACGACGGCACTGCCAGAATTTGGGACTTACAGGGGAATCAATTAGCCTTGCTCACAGGGCATCAGTCCAGGGTAACGGATGTAGCCTTCAGCCCGGATGGACAGAGGCTGGCCACTGCTTCAGAGGACAACACTGCTAGAATTTGGGACTTACAGGGCAATCCATTAGCCCTGCTCACAGGGCATCAGAACGGGGTAATGGATGTAAAATTTAGCCCCAATGGAAAGAGGCTGGCCACTGCTTCCTTCGATCAAACTGCCAGAATTTGGGACTTACAGGGCAATGAATTAACCATGCTCACCGGGCATCAGGACAGGGTAACGGATGTAGCCTTCAGCCCCAATGGACAGAGGCTGGCCACTGCTTCAGGAGACCGCACTGTTAGAATTTGGGACTTACAGGGCAATCAATTAGCCCTGCTCACAGGGCATCAGTCCAGGGTATATAGTGTAGCATTCAGCTCAGATGGACAGAGGCTGGCCACTGCTTCCTTCGACAAAACTGCCAGAATTTGGGACAACCAGGGCAATGAATTAGCCTTGCTCACAGGACATCAGGACAGGGTAACGGATGTAGCCTTCAGCCCCAATGGACAGAGGCTGGCCACTGCTTCAGGAGACCGCACTGTTAGAATTTGGGACTTACAGGGCAATCAATTAGCCCTGCTCACAGGGCATCAGGGCTTGGTATATAGTGTAGCCTTCAGCCCGGATGGACAGAAGCTTGCCACTGCTTCATCCGACAAAACTGCCAGAATTTGGGACTTACAGAGCAATCAATTAGCCCTGCTCACAAGGTATCAGGACAGGGTAACGGATGTAGCCTTCAGCCCGGATGGACAGAAGTTTGCCACTGCTTCATCCGACAAAACTGCCAGAATTTGGGACTTACAGGGCAATCAATTAGCCGTGCTCACCGGGCATCAGGACAGGGTAACGGATGTAGTATTCAGCCCCAATGGACAGAGGCTGGCCACTGCTTCAGTTGACGGCACTGCCAGAATTTGGGACAACCAGGGCAATCCATTAGCCTTACTCATCGGGCATCAGTCTTCGGTAATTAATGTAGCATTCAGCCCGGATGGACAGAGGCTGGCCACTGCTTCAACAGACGGCACTGCTAGAATTTGGAAGGTTGAAAGTTTAGGTGAGCTGCTGCGTCGGGGCTGTGACTTGCTGGAAGATTACTTTGTTAGGAATCCTGGAACTAAAGATAAGTTATGGGTATGCGAGGAATCGGGAATCGGGAATCGGGAATCGGGAATCGGGAATTAGGTTCAGAGGTTCGTTCAGGAGGCTCAGAGGTTCAACAACGGTATTCAAATACTCACGGTCGAGGTTCAGAGGTTCACGGTCGAGGTTCAGAGGTTCAACGTTTATCTTCAAATACTCAACGTTGAGGCTCAGAGGCTCAACAACGGTATTCAAATACTCAACGTTTATATTCAAATACTCAACGTTTATATTCAAATACTCACCGACGGTATTCAAATACTCACGGTCGAGGTTCAGATACTCAACGTTGATATTCAGAGGCTCAACTGTAGAACAGGCTTCCAGCCTGTGACTTAACACAGCTGTTCCAACACTAGCGGTGCGTTACGGGTGGGGCTATCCCAACACTACCAAGCGGACAATGAGTGCGATCGCGTCTGCAGAGCGCACCCTACGGCTGTCATGAAATTACAGATCGTTCCCACTATAATTAAGATAGGCTTTTATTTGCGCACCCACACTTAATAATTTTGAAAATGCCAGCCAAGGATATTTATCATGATGCAGTAAAAAATGCACTAATAAAAGATGGATGGACAATTACCAATGACCCTTTAAGTCTTAAAATAGGTAAAAAAGACATCTATATTGACCTAGCGGCTGAAAAATTATTAGTAGCTGAAAAACAAGGACAAAAAATTGCTGTAGAAGTTAAAAGCTTTGTTGGCTCATCAGAAATAGAAGATCTAAAAAACGCCTTAGGACAATATATATTATACGATAAAATTCTTAAACGTAAACTTTCAGAACGTCTTCTTTATTTAGCTATTAGAGAACCTATATTTAATCGCTTATTTAGCAAAGAAGTAGGACAAATTTTATTAGAAGATAACACGCTTAAAATTATTGTTTTTGACCCGGAAGAGGAGGTCATTACAAAATGGATAAATTAGAAAACTATCGCCAAATTATTCGTCAAACCTTAAGCCCTTATGTTAGCATTGATTACTCTAATTTTAACATCCGTAACCATGCAGCATTTGACCGAGAAACAGACGAATATTTAATTATTTCTGAAGGATGGAATAAGCAAGAACATCTTCATAGTTGTTTGATTCATGTGGAAATTAGTAATTCTAAAATTTGGATTCAATGTGACAATACTGAAGACGGCATTGCTAATGATTTAGTGGCAGCAGGTATTCCAAAAAGTGATATTGTTTTAGCTTTTCATCCTCCAGATATTCGCCAATTTACTGAGTTTGCTGTTAGTTAAAATCCGGTTAGATTGCGCATTTACTAGTCTTCCATCGCAGCAGCAATACGTTTGCGGACGCTGGGAGAGCGAAATCCCAGTACAATATCTTTGGGAGAAACACCCCGTTCAATCAATTCACGATCGATATAAATCTCAGTACTATTGTGCTGTATCCAGATTTGACCTTCGATTAGCTCAAGATGCATGGCACAGCCATAGATGCGGTACTCATTACGCCATTCGTTGTGGAAAACCAGATAACGATCCCTTTCTCTATCAAAGATAAGTTGA
>NZ_JAAHIE010000400.1:0-6926 GCF_010671945.1 Moorena sp. SIO4E2 | reverse complement strand
GTTGTGGAGCCTACTTTAGACCACAAGCCGTCTAAAGGATTACTGAAGTGAGTTACCAGTAATTTCTCCACTCTCACCCAACCATTAAATAATTTTTCGGATAACTTCTGAGTAGTTTCTACAATATGCTAGTCTATTAGGCCTTTTTTGCCCCACTGTGTCAACCGTGGGGCTACACAAACCCAGCCGAACTAGAGTTGATGTAGGGTGGGCAGTGCACCAGACAGATAATCAAGCTTGCAAAGGGCGTTGGTAGGCACTGCCCACCCTAGGATTAATCACTGGATTTACGATCCGTATCAACCTAGGTTGATGTAGGGTGGGCAGTGCACCAGACAGATAATCAAGCTTGCAAAGGGCGTTGGTAGGCACTGCCCACCCTAGGATTAATCACTGGATTTACGATCCGTATCAACCTAGCTGAACTAGTAATCACCCTCAACCACCAAGGTTCCCCACTTGGAGAACTTGGGCTGAGGGCTCCCACCCTGACCATTTATCCTGTAATCAGTTTCAGAAGGTGACCATGATGGTGAAATTTTGGTCTTTGTCCCTTGCTTTAGAAGCTGCCTCAATCCTGCTAATTGTTCCCAAGGCGTTTAGCCTGCCACTGACGCTTGCCTCTGGCTTCTCCCCTGTACCGAGCACAGAGATTGAGCTACCAGTGTGCTACATGCAAACCGATAATGGCACCCTTGTAGATCTTAGTAGTCTATGTGGCATCTCAGACTCCAAAGTAGTCATTAGCGAAGTGAGTTTCCAAAATGACCGTCTTATCGGTCGTGTAGTCAACAAAACCGACAAAACTGTCTACTCGACCCGAGTAAACTATGAAATTCTCGATGATGACGGCAGTGTAATTGGCACCAGTTCCATGTACACCAATCCCCCTAACCTCAGTGCTGGAGAAAGTGCTACTTTCGAGACGGAAATGTGGGGTGGTCGGGAATTAAAAACCACATCCGTTGACTGGGATCGTAAACCGACTCCATGATTTCGATATCAATTCACGCTTTTGAGGCATAAATTGCTGAGCAACTGAACCTAAGTATTTGGTCTTTAGGTGAATGCTTACCACTGAATCCCACATAATAATGTCATCAATAAATTTAAAATTGACAGTTTTCAATTAATAACTAATAATTCACTATAACGGTTCTCATATTAATCAGGTACACAGGATTTTTTTATTGTTTCCTACTCCCTACTCCCTGTGCCCTGTGCCCTGTGCCCTGTTTCCTGTGCCCTGTGCCCTGTTCCCTAAAAACCCAGAACTATGTACTTAAAAAATCGCAAACCGCTATAACAATTAACGTACCTGACTACGAAGTGATTAACAGTCGGAGATATTAGATTCAGATTTGAGTGAACAATCAACCCACCCCTTGAGCTTAAGCAGAAGGGGTGGGTTTTCATTCACTCTAATGACAAGAGTAAGGGAGTAGCCAAAAAATCAAATACCAGTTTTTAGCTTGTAGGGTGGGCAAAAACAGTTTGTTTCTTTTGATTATTCTAAATTATATTACTTTGCCCACCCTACTTTAATTGGTATTTTTTTTACACGCAAGTCCCTAAAGCTAGCTGCTGACTATCCTAAACGTAGAAGGAGAAGTTGAGATCCTCAACCGTATCGATAACGACAATATTACTAAGTGAGTTATTCTCGATTATCCACATGCCATTCTGTCCAGTAACGGAATTACGGAAGAAGAAATCATTAATACCATCTCGGTTAGCGTCATAGGCCCCACGGAATTCCCAAGGACCGTCTGCTGGTCGGGAATCGATCAGCACTGCCTCCTGGAAAACAGTACCATCGAGCTTCCAGTAGGCAAACTCTTGGGTATTCATATTTTCCCAGATAGCATCTGCGTCACCATCGTCATCCATGTCTCCAGCCGCAACTAACTGCCAGGGATCATTAGGTGATATGGTCAACCTGTCACCATTGGTATTCGTAATAAACGTAGCATTCTGAAACCCGTTTTCATCTATTTCCCAAACAGCAATTTCTCCGCTGGATGTGTTGTACCAGAAAATTTCTTCTGCACTATCACCGTTAACATCTCCCGTGCCACGGATTTCCCAGTTGAGGTCTGATCCCGGTTGACCTGCTGGTGCCTGAGTAATTATTGCTTCCTGGAACTCGGAGCGTTCCATCTTCCAAACCGCAACACCGCCGGTTAGGGTATCACGCCACAGAGGATTCCTGATACCATCGCCTAAATCCACAACACCACGAGCTTCAAATCCAGTGTTGTCTGGTACCGACACCTCCTGACCACTTTGATCGGTAATAAACGCTGTCGTCTCGACGCTAGTCCCCTGGCCATTTAGAGTCCACAAACCAACTTTTGCACTGACAGGATTATGCCAGAACAGATCCACACTGGGGATTCGGGTAATTTCAATGGCATCAAGTCGCCCTCGCTCGAAATTCAAATCAGAATTATTGCTATCTGCCAGTACCGAGATTTCTATTTCATCCCCTGGAGCAAGGTCTATGTTTTGAAAAAGGGGTTTATTTGGATTAGCCTCAGCACTTAGGGTGCCACTTGAATTGCCACCCCTCAGAGGGACATAATTCCTTGGCTCAGCTGTTGGCCGAGGTCTATTAGCAGGTAAGTTTAGATTATAAACATAGGTACCAACTACCTCTCCATTGACACTAAATGTCAGGGGAGATTCCCCATCCTCTTCGTCAAAGTAGGCAATACGAATATCGTACTTACCAGCTGGTCCATCCTGTGCTGTCCATTGAAAGGTAAGCACACCGGGAACTGGAACCGGGTTATCAAAGTCTGTGATCTCGACGGCTCGACCCCCTGAAGCAACGAGATTAATATTGTTGAAACCGGTTATGCCGTAGTTTACTCGCGTTACGCGAGTACCTTCTGCTTCAATCAGAACCATAAGATAGTTTTTTCCCAAAAGTTATCTGTGTTTACATTGGTTGGCTTTTCTTTTCCGTCCTGATGCACCAAAAAATTTCTAATTACTCCATCCCAATTCAGTCCCAACTCACTAATTGACGGGATGTGTAACTTACAAAAGCGATGCAGCTTAGGAACAGGGGAGGCAGTCCGGTCTTGGGGGTTCCCACGGGGCAAACAGCGGTGCGGACGCAGGTTCCGCACACAGCCCCTCCCCATGAGCAACTGCCGTGGTTTCCCCCACTCGCGCTTTGCATCAATACACTGGCATTACTCAAGGTCCCTTGCCTGAAATGGGATAAGAGTCTGTGAACTTTGTCTGTGAACTTTTGGGGAAAATTTAATTATGCTTATCGATGTATCTAGGGTACAATACCTTTCTAGATACCTATTTCTAGATATATCGATAAGGGTAAAACACCCCCTTTAATAGTTCAAAGATGCCCTGCTGAAATTTATCCAGTGAAACTGGATAAATTTTTTGAAGCCTTTTATATTATTTTACTGGCTAACGATACCCTGATAAAATTCCACCCCTAACAGATGATCTACTCAAAAAAATATTTTTGTTCCAGGCTTCAGATTTTTTTGGCGTTTTGACTGAAAAAAAACCTACCACTAGTATAAATGCCATAAAAATCCGTAAATGTCACTATCAAATTAGGTATATTCATTAAATTTTCATAAAAATTTATAAAATTTTTACTGAGTTGGCACTGAGCAAAAACTAATTATTATATAACATCAAGTCAGCTAATAATTATGAATGATAAATTTCCCCCTGCCTCAGGGCAGTTAGTGGGTAAGCTATCAGCTATCAGCTAATGCCCTACAGAGGGTGCTACTTGAGGTGCTTTTGAATAAAAGAGGTAAGCATTCGTTTAATCTTTTTTGGATCACAGCGTCGAAGCCTGTGCCACAAATAGAAGCCTGTGCCACAAAGGACTTCAAGTAGCGTGGCCATAGGCCAAGGACTTTTCTGTTGACTTTCAATTCTCATTAATCTATCAATATTAAATTATCCCGTTTGCCCATTGCACATTGCGCATCGGCGCACGCTACGAAAACGGCGCACGCTACGCGAACGGCACACGCTACGCTGGGTTTATTTTAAGCATGATAGCTGACAGCATTAGCCTGAATGCTGACAGTTTGATATCCTGGTGGTCGTACCTATTAATTAGTGAAAATCAGAGTGGCGCTAAAGATAAGCCAAATAAATAATATACCAGTTTAATTCATCCCCGTCAAAATTTTTGGGTCAGC
Source organism: Moorena sp. SIO4E2 (assembly GCF_010671945.1). Classification (NCBI taxonomy): domain Bacteria; kingdom Bacillati; phylum Cyanobacteriota; class Cyanophyceae; order Coleofasciculales; family Coleofasciculaceae; genus Moorena; species Moorena sp. SIO4E2. Next base: position 2,727 of record NZ_JAAHIE010000400.1, on the reverse strand, counting down.
AATAAATTTTTGGGTCAGCCAAATGCCTTGGATATCTGGTTTCTGACGATTAGATGCGTTTGCCCTAAAACTCGGAGATATTAGATTCAGATTTAAGTGAACAATCAACCCACCCCTTGAGCGTAAGCAGAAGGGGTGGGTTTTTCTGAACTTTAATTACAACAGAAAAGCTAGCTGCTGACTATCCTAGACGTAGAAGGAGAAGTTGAGATCCTCAACCCTATCGATCTCGACAATCTGACCCAGTGAGTTATTGTGGATCATCCACATGCCATTCTGTCCAGTAACGGAATTACGGAAGAAGAAATCATCAGTACCATCGTTGTTAGCGTCATAGGAACCACGGAATTCCCAAGCACCGTTTGCTGGTCGGGAATCGATCAGCACTGCGTTTTGGAAAACAGTACCATCAAGCTTCCAGTAGGCAAACTCTTGGGTATTCATATTTTCCCAGATAGCATCTGCGTTACCATCGCCATCCATGTCTCCAGCCGCAACTAACTGCCAGGGATCATTAGGTGATATGGTCAACCTGTCACCATTGGTATCCGTAATAAACGTAGCATTCTGAAACCCGGTTTGATCTATCTCCCAAACAGCAATTTCTCCAGTAGATGTGTTGTACCAGAAGATTTCTTCTGCACCACCACCGTTAACATCTCCGGTGCCACGGATTTCCCAGTTGAGGTCTGATCCTGGTTGACCTGCTGGTGCCTGAGTAGTTATTGCCTCCTGGAACTCGGAGCCTTCCATCTTCCAAATCGCAACACCCCTGGTTTCGGTATTACGCCACAGAGGACTCCTGTTACCATCGCCTAAATCCACAACACCACGGGCGTCAAATGGACTGTCGTCTGGTACCAATACCTCCTTACCACTTTGATCTTTAATGAACGCTGCCGTCTCGACGCTAGTGCCTTCGTCATTTAGAGTCCACACACCAAGTTGTCCAGTGACAGGATTACGCCAGAACAGATCCAAACTGGGGATAATATCTTCAGCTGGGGTAATTTCAATGGCATCAAGTCGCCCTAGCTCGAAATTATCATCATTATTAATGCTATCTGCCAGTACCGAGATTTCTATTTCATCCCCTGGAGCAAGGTCTACGCCCTTAAAAATGGCATTTGGATTATCCTCAGCACTTAGAGGGCGAGGGCCACGTGGATTGCCACCGCTCAGAGGGACATAATTCCTTGGCTCAGCTGTAATCCCAGGTAAGTTTAGATTATAAACATATGTACCAACTACATTGTCGTTGACACTAAATGTCAGTGGAGATTCCCCATCCTCTTCGTCAAAGTAGGCAATACTAATATCGTACTTACCAGCCGGTCCATCATCTGCTGTCCATTGAAATCTAAGCACACCAGGGTTTTCTTCAACCGGGTCATTAAAGCTTGAGATCTGGACGGCTCGACCGCCTGAAGCAACGGTATCAATATTGTTTGCACTGGTTGTCTCATAGTTGACTCGCGTTACGCGATCGCTTTCTGCTTCAATCAGAACCATAAGATGGTTTTCTCCCAAAAGTTATCTGTGTTTACACTGGTGGGCTTTTCTTTTCAGTCCTGATGCACCAAAAAATTTCTAATTACTCCATCCCAATTCAGTAACTCACGGGATGTGTAACTTACAAAACTGGCATTACTCAACGTCCCTGGCCTGAAATGGGATAAGAGTCTGTGAACTTTTTATGTGAACTTTGTATGTGAACTTTTGGGGCAAATTTAATCATGCTTATCGATGTATCTAGGGTACAGTACCTTTCTAGATACATGTTTCTAGAAACATCGGTAAGGGTAAAACACCCCCTTTAATAGTTCAAAGATGCCCTCCTCAAATCTATCCAGTGAAACTGGATAGATTTTTTGAAGCCTTTTCTATAGTTTGACTCCCTAACGATTCCCTGAACAAATTCCACCCCTAACAGATGACCTAGTCAAAAAAGTAGTTTGGTTCTAGGCTTCATATTTTTTTTTGGCGTTTTGACTGACAAAAAAAAATCCTACCATTAGTATAAATGGCATAAATTTCAGTAAATGTCACTATCAAAATAGGGATTTTCATCAAAAATTCATAAAAATTTATGAAAAATTTACTGAGTTAGTCCTGAGCAAAAACTAATTATTATATAACATCATTCAGCTAAGAATTATGAATGAGTAATTTTACCCTCCCTCAGAGCAGTTAGGGGTTATACCAAATCTGGGTTAAAGAATAATCTTTTTCATTCAGTCCCTCTTTGATTCAGTCATTGAGGTGTGCAAGCAAGCTTTTGCCCCAATCAATTTACTGTGTGGCAAAAAGGGTTAACAGCAGGTGATTTGAGATTATTCATAAAATTAACTAATTGACAATAAATAATGTTGAAATGTAGCCAGATATCTCTTGACTTGACGAAATATCCAAGAACCATCTATGGAGATGAGCTAAATTAAACAATGATGAAAATTTTTATAGGTGCGCGCCTCCTAGGGCGAGTAAATCGCCCTTGGGTCGCACCTCTAGGAATAAAAATCTGTTGCTATTGAAATCTAGGCTATCCACTATTACCGAGACAGTTACTCATTTTGGTAACGGCTAATGGGTAATAGGTAACTGGTCGGGGTTGTATAGCGCTACGGGCAAGTCAGAAGTGAGAAGTCAGAAGTCAAAAGTAAGCTAGGACTAGGTTTCGGAGTTTAGAAGCGATGCAGAGGTGCGACCCGTGGCGAATTTAATTCG
>NZ_JAAHIE010000040.1:0-28722 GCF_010671945.1 Moorena sp. SIO4E2 | reverse complement strand
CCTTCAAGCCTGGGCTAGTGCTAAATTCTCAGAAGCGGAACCAGAAACAGCAGAACGCATTGCTAGAAATATTGGCAACTTCAGCAACCTGATCAAGAATTTTCCACTGGGCAATAAAGCCAATAACATAGAAATCGCTATGGCTGGTTACGAACAGCTGCTAACAGTTTTTACCCGTGAGAGTAACCGGGAAATTTGGGCAGCTATTCAAACCAACCTGGGCAATGCCTACTGTCAAAGAATCGGCCACAACAGGGCTGAGAATCTAGAAAAAGCCATTGAAGCATACCAACTAGCCTTGTCAGTTTACACCAAACAAGACTTACCCATCGAGTGGGCAATGACTCAAAACAACTTGGGCATTGCCTACCGTGAAAGAATCTGTGGTGACAAGATTGAGAATCTAGAACTTGCGATTGAAGCATACGAACTAGCTTTGTCAGTTCACACCAAATCAGACTTCCCTATCCAGTGGACAAGAAATCAAAACAACCTGGGTGCTGCCTAAAGTAACAGAATGCGCCACGACAGGGCTCAGAATATAGAACTTGCTATTGAAGCATACCAACGAGCCTTGTCAGTTTACCATAAATCAGACTTAGCCATTGAGTGGGCAATGACTCAAAATCACCTGGGCACAGCCTACTTTGAAAAAATCCCCCAGGACAAGGCTGAGAATATCGAACTTGCTATTGCTGCATACCAACTAACTTTGGAAGTTTATACCAAAAAAGACTTGCCCTATGATTGGGCAATGACTCAATATAACCTAGGTAATGCCTACCGTAAGAGAATACTAGGAGATACTACAGAAAATCAGGAAAATGCGATCGCATCCTATAAAAATGCTTCAGAAATATACTTCCATGACGACTTTCCCGAAGATTGGTAAAACGTTCAACCTTATATTGCTAGACTACTGATTCAGGCAGGAAACTGATATATATTTCGACAATCCAATAGTTTTCCAGCACCCTCTGCTCTCCTCCCATTACTGCCATCGGTTCTGGCTTTAAATTGCGACAATGCAATAGTTTTTAACCACTCATACCCTTTATAAATCCCATAATTCCCATTACCCTCATCGGTTCTGGCTTTAAATTGCGACAATGCAATAGTTTTCCAACACCCTCTGCTCCCAGAAAACCCACACAATCCACCCTCTCCCCAAAACATCTAAGCTAATGCGCATTTAAATTGGTTTTTCCCCGTTCCCAGATCCGCTGATCCGAAGTTCCCTTTGAGCAATTTAGGTATCCCAATCTAAATGCTTAACAGCTTAATTACTCAAAAAAGCCTCTTGTTCCAAATTATCAAGTAAATCCTCAGCAATTTGATACCAAGCTTGCCGGAATTGAACATCATCTTGTTTATCGGAAAGAGTCTTTCCCTTTAATTGGGGATATGTACTATAAAAAAATTGATCAACTTTCTGATAAAAAGTCCCTGGTTCAATCTTCAAATCTAGGCAACGCTGATAGATTTGCTTTTGCCGTTGCTGCTCGGTGTTACTCACAGATGATTTAGAGGGCAATGATGGTATAGAGGGCAATTGCCAGGATATCTTCGGGAATTTTGGTGTAGGAAACCCTCCTCTAGCTACTGCTACCGTTCCAAACACTACTAATAAAGAAATGGACATAGAAATACCAAAAAACCTTAGTTCACGGTTAGTGGATTGCTGTTTGCGATTGAGCACAGCAGTGAACGTTGTTTTAATAGTTTGACCAGGAGCAGCCACTAAGGTAGCGATCTGGGTAAATAGTGTATTTGGTTGTTTATTTGGTTGTTTATTTGGTTGTTTATTTGGTAGCTTAGTTGGTTGTTGATTTGGTAGATTATTTGGTAGCTTAGTTGGCTGCTGGCTACTTACCGGCTGGGGAATTACGGTTTCTAGGGCTTCACTGACATCTTGGGCTGACTGATACCGTTCTTTAGGAAGATTAGCCAGCATTTTAGCCAAGACCGATTTGAAGCTGGGGCTAATGGTTATCTCTTGCCAAAGCCAGGTGGCGTGATAACTATCATAAAAGTCTAGAGGCTGTTTACCGGTTAGCAATACTAAAGCAGTTACCGCTAAAGCGTAAAGGTCGCTAGTGGCATCAGCTTTGCCATATCGTAACTGTTCATCTGGGGAGTAACCCCGCTTTCCCACTTGAGTGCCAATCACGTATCCGGTTGATTGGACAATGGCAGTGGTTACCATTTCTTTGACACAACCAAAGTCAATTAATACTGGCTTATTGTCAGAATTCCGTTTAATCAGATTATCCGGAGAAATATCCCGATGAATGATCTGCTTAGAGTGGATATAATCTAAAACTGGCAAGATGTCTTGGAGCAGTTTAATCACATCTGCTTCCCTAAACTTTTGACCCTGGACTAAAAGCTGGTGATAGGTTAACCCTTCCACATAGTCTTGTACTAAAAAGAGATAATTTTTACGACCAATACTGGTTCTAAGTAACTCTCGAAAACAAGGAATTTGGTTATGTCTGAGCTGGTATAGCATCCCAGCTTCTCGCTCAAATAATTCTTGAGCTTTTTGTAATTCATAGTTGTTTTGAAGTTGGGGAGCAAATTCTTTGAGTACACAACGCTCTTGATAGCGATTAGCATCTTCAGCGAGATAGGTACGTCCAAAAGTTCCTTGACCTAAATCGCCTAAGATTGTATAGCGGTCTTTGATAATTGCTCCAGGTTTTAAGGTATTAGACATAATAGCCGCCAATTGATGATTTATAGTTTAGGGAAGAGGGAGCAGGGAGCAGGGAATCGGGAATCGGGAATCGGGAATCGGGAATCGGGAATCGGGAATCGGAAGGAGTAGGAAAGAAATACGAGGATTTTTTGCAGAAGGAAGTTTTAATCCAGTAATAAAAATTTACCTTGTCAACCTATCGTTGTTCTCAACAGAGCAGAAAGTAGGATAAAAATGATAAACAATGTATTTAAATAAAATGTATTGAAAAATTCCAACTTAATCGAAAACTACTTATTATCTGTTTCCTATTCCCTGTTCCCTATACTAATGAGTACCATGGGATGGAATTGAATAGACCGCAAATGATACTGTTTGTGTCTATTCTTATCCCCTGTTCCCAGATCCGCTGTTCCCAGATCCGCTGTTCCCAGATCCGCTGTTCCCAGATCCGCTGTTCCCTGTTCCCTATTCCTAATGACCCAGCATCCCTTGTGCCTTCTTAATATTGTCACGAACTGATTCAGCGGATATCTTGAGGGAGGACAGTTCAAGATCTGTCAACTTTAATTCCAAAATTTTTTCGATGCCTCGACACCCCAATCGGGTGGGTACTCCTATAAAAATATCTTGCAAACCATATTCACCCTGAAGGTAGGCAGCTGCGGTGATTTGGCGGGATTGGTTGTGTAATATTGCTTCTACCATCAAACAGGCGGAGGATGCTGGGGCAAAATAAGCACTGCCAGTGCGCATCAGTTCTACAATTTCTGCCCCTCCTCGACGAGTCCGTTCGATCAGGGCTTCTATCCGGTCTGGTGTCATCAGTTCCGTGATGGGAACACCACTAACGGTAGAGTAGCGGGGTAGTGGCACCATTAAGTCCCCATGGCCTCCGAGCACTACTGCATTCACATCCGCAACGGATACACCATTTTCCATGGCAATGAATGTCCGGAATCGGGTAGAATCCAACACCCCTGCCATGCCCATGACGCGATGGGGTGGTAAGTCAGTAGCTTGCCAGGCTAGGTAGGTCATCACATCGAGGGGATTGGTGACCACGATTAACATGGCATCTGGGGATTTTGCGGACGCATTTTTAGCCGCTTCCACCACAATTTTGGAATTGATCTGTAGCAGGTCATCCCGACTCATGCCTGGTTTCCGGGGACTTCCTGCCGTAATCACCACCACATCGGAACCAGCAGTATCAGCATAGTCATTAGTTCCGATAATTTGGCAATCGTGGCCTTCAATGCCCCTGGCCTCTAGTAAATCTAGAGCAATGCCTTGGGGCATACCTGGTACAATATCGAGGAGTACGACATCGGCCAGATTTTTCTCAGCAATCCGTTGGACAAGAGTACTCCCTACTCTACCACCACCGATGACGGATACACGGTTGTCGTGGCAAGCAATTGGGGAGTTGGGATAGGGTACCATGATCGGAATGGGTAGCGTGGAAATGCGTTCGCGTAGCGTGGCCTACGGCCAATCGCTTTTCAGGAACTCCCCCAAAATTGGGGTATTTAGGGGGCTATGGGTGCCAAAGCTCACAAGGGTAGGTTTGTGAACATTGGGGCGAGTATGTACTTTCGTTACTTAGAATTATAAATATGTATCTAATTATACAATATTTTTCGGAATAATTCTTTCCATCTCCCCATTTTTCTACGGTGCGCGTTCCCTAGCGCTTTAAAAAAGCGCGGGGTCGCACCGCTCCCTACTCCCTACTCCCTACTCTTTACTATTCAAGAGGAGATTTCCAACTGGTCAATGCGCAACCAAATGTTGGGGGTAGGTACCCGACCAAATTTGACCAGGGCATAATCCCCCTTGATATCAAGAATTTCCCCATCAGTTTCAAACAGATAAGAGGAAAAGCGGGGGTCACTTGCTTTGGCTTCCAGGCTACCTTCTAACTGGGCTTGGATAGCCCGAACCAATACTCCCTTTTTAATTTTCCCAGCCATAAAATCTCTTTTGTCTTTCCTATTCTATTGTATCGGGGGAATGGGGAATCGGGAATGGGGAATCGGGAATCGGGAGTCGGGAATCGGGAATCGGAAATCGGGAATAGAAATCTCGACACTTCCGACACTTCCGACACTTCCGACACTTCCCAGCCTGATCAACGCTGACAGTTCGGACAAAAGTGAGCGGAGCGACCGACTAATTTGGTTCGCTGGATGGGGGTGCTACAGATACGACAGGGTTCTCCGGTGCGACCATAAACCCAGGCAATCCCCTTATAGTTGCCATTGACTCCCTGGACGTTGATAAAATCACTAAACGTGGTACCACCAGACTCAATCGCTTTTTGCAATACTTGGATAACCGCGATGCTCAGCTTTTCGATCTGCTCTAACCCCAAATCTTTACAAAGGGTTTCTGGTCGAATACCACTCAAGAATAATGCTTCATCGGCATAGATATTACCTATTCCTGCTACCAGGGACTGATCGAGCAAGGCGGTTTTAATCGCACGCTGGCGGTGATGGAGCTTACTGACTAGGTAATCTGTAGAAAATTCCTGGGAAAACGGTTCTGGTCCGAGTTGCTTTAGACCAGTGATAATGGTTTCTGGTAAATGGGATGGCGGAATCCACCACATTCGACCAAAAGTGCGCTGGTCGATAAACCTTAACTCCTGGTTGTTTGGGAAAAATAATCGCACTCGCGTGTGTTTTGGCTGAGGCTGGTCTTGACTTAGCCATAGCAGTTGACCAGTCATCCGGAGGTGAACACCTAACCAACCGGCTTGATCAGTATCTGACTTGGTTAGTTTAGCGAGTAGGTATTTGCCCCGTCGATGCCAATCACTAATGGTGACAGTTTTGAGTTGGGCTAAAAAATCTTTCGGAGAAATAGGGTGGGCGATGGTGCGCGATAGTAACACCTCTCCACCCTGGATTTCCTGGCCTGTAGTCACTTGATTTAGACCCAGGCGAATTGTTTCAACTTCTGGTAGTTCCGGCACGATTGAGTGCTTTAGTTGATCAATGGTGAGTGCTACCGTGTTAACTTAGCACTCTACAGACACCAGGAACTCAAATTCCTGAGTCTGGCTAGGTTAACCAACTACTTCCAGTTCAGTGGGTGCAAAGTTATTGGTGTTCACCCCAGAGGGGCTACCACTATAGCCAGCGTAGTTGACCTTATCAAAGCGGACAATCACTGGGTATTTGATACCACTTTTGTCTACACTAGCCACAGTTCCCACATCGTTATACCAGTAGGATTCTTTTCTTTTAATCCGAACTTTTGCACCACGTTTTAGTTCTGCCATAAAAAAATTTACCTTACGCTCTAGTTCTACAGCGTACTACTCAATTAGGCTTCTCCGTTGACTTGATTGTTTAAGTTTTATTAATTTACCTGTAGGGAGTCGGGAGTCGGGAGTCGGGAGCGGTGCGACCCAAGGGCGATTTACTCGCCCATTGGAAAGCGCACCGAGGGAATCGGGAATCGGGAATCGGGAGTCGGAAGAGTGAGACTACAAACGCTGCCAACTCAGCTTTGATGTTTCCTCATCGAGATGCCAGCGTAATAACTGAGCTGGTTGACCGATGCTTAGGGTTGCTAAACCGATGGCTTGGCGAGGGGAAACCGTTGCGAGGGCAATGCCATTCTCAACGCTACAAATCCCCCACTGGACTAAATTCTCTACTCCTACCAATAAGGGCAAGGTTGTTCCAGATAATGTCCCATCTGGTAGCCGTGCTGTCCCGTTTGTGACCTCTATCTTGCGGGTGTCCCAGGGATAGACGCCATCGGGTAATCCCATTGGTGCTAGGGCATCGCTAACTAGAAAAATCCCTTGTTGATAACCCCCAGCACGGAGCAGCAATTGGATCATGGTGGAACAAACGTGCTGACCATCGGCAATTAGTCCACACTGGACACCGGGAGTAACTAGGGCAGCTCCCAGTAATCCTGGTTTGCGGTGATGGAGTCCTGGCATGGCATTAAAGGCATGGGTTACCATGGATGCCCCATCTTCAAAAGCTCTTTGGGCTTGCTCTGCTGTGGCTTGGGAGTGACCGAGACTAACAATTATGTTGCGCGATCGCAAATACGGAATCACCTCACCAATGCTCTCTAACTCTGGCGCTATTGTAATAATCTTGACCAGATCACCATAGTCTCCCAAAACTTCCTTGACATTTTCAAGATTAAGTGGTAATAGATACTCAAGAGGATGAGCCCCCCGTTTTTGGGGATTGAGAAAAGGCCCTTCTAGATGGACACCCAAGATGCGGGCGCTTGGGGTCTGGTAAGGTTGGGAAGGGATAAATTCAGCAAAGACAGAAAGCGTACGCTGAATCTTCTCGACCGAGGTAGTGACCAGAGTGGGTAAAAACTGATCCACACCCTGATGCCAAAGGAATTGACAAATCTCCTGGAGTAAAGGGATGTGGTGAAAATCGACATCGGTGAAGGCTAAGCCTAGCCCCCCATTAATCTGCAAATCCACACCCCCTAGGGAGACCCAATCCCCAGCAACGTCAAGGATAGCCGGGTTAGGAAGAGTATCTAGCTTAGGAAGAGTTTCTAGCTTCGGTGCGATCGCGTCAATAATTCCATGATCATTAATATGAATATTCTGTAAACCTTGGTAACTAGGGACACGAGCATTGATAATATCTAGAGTCATTAGGGAATGTGGCGAAGTCTAATCATATACCATCAAACATGATTCATGACCAATAACCAACCGTTAATTGGGATTATTATGGGCAGCGATTCCGATTTGCCCACCATGCAAAATGCGATCGCAATATGTGAAGACTTCGGTGTTCCTTGGGAAGTAGCGATTGTGTCCGCCCACCGCACCCCCGAACGGATGGTAAATTATGCTCAAGACGCTCACAAGCGTGGACTCAAAGTTATTATCGCTGGAGCTGGGGGGGCGGCTCATCTGCCTGGGATGGTGGCGGCCATAACACCCTTACCTGTGATTGGGGTGCCAGTGTCTAGTCGTTACTTGAAAGGTATCGATTCCCTATACTCCATTGTTCAAATGCCTGGAGGAATTCCCGTCGCAACTGTAGCAATTGGTAATTCCAAGAATGCAGGATTGTTAGCAGTGCAGATTTTGGGCACTCATCAGCCGGAATTACTAGAGAGAGTGCAGCAGTATCGCCAGAATTTAGCGGAATCGGTTATGGAAAAGCAAGCATTGCTCGATGAGTTAGGTTATCAGCAATACTTAGGGCAGATGAGTTAATCTGGTTCAGAGACTTTCAGAAGGTTAGCCTTGAAAAAGGCCAAAAACCCCCATTAACTTGGCATCAGGGTAAGCCACTATAGGGGGGATGTGACAGAAAATAATTCGAGGGCAATCCGACTCGTTCTACTACCTGAAGCTGGGGTCTCTCAAGAGCATCCCACCGAAGGGAAGCATTTGTTATAAATGAGCCGAGACTAAAGGCCATAGGACTTACGAGGTTGAGTTTGGTGTTCAGCTGAAATACCAATACCCTATCCACACCAAATCCAAGTCATGTCAACCAAAAATCTAGGAGGTAAATAGAGTTCATGGAACATCGTGGTGTTACAGTATGGTTAACTGGTCTTAGTGGTGCTGGAAAGACCACTATTACTAAGGCATTAGAAGAAAAACTAAACGCCCAAGGATGCAAGCTGGAAGTCTTGGATGGGGATATCGTCCGTCAGAACTTAACCAAAGGACTCGGATTCAGTAAAGAAGACCGGGATACAAACATTCGCCGCATTGGCTTTGTTGCCCATCTTTTAACCCGCAATGGAGTTATTGTATTGGTATCAGCGATATCCCCTTACCGCGAAATTCGAGAGGAGGTCAAGCAACGGATTGGTGACTTTGTAGAAGTTTATGTTAATGCTCCCCTAAACGTTTGCGAAGGCCGAGATGTCAAAGGACTTTACAAACGAGCTCGTGATGGAGAAATTAAGAATTTTACTGGTATTGATGACCCCTACGAGCACCCATTAAATCCGGAAGTGGAATGTCGTACTGACCAAGAAGAATTATCAGAAAGTGTGGACAAAGTTATCAAAAAGCTGGAAGAGTTAAATTATATTTCTAGTACTTGAAGCAGAATCTTTATAGAAATCTGAACTCAAGAAGCACACCTACACAATTTGGAGTGGGAGTCATATCTTGAGACAATTCTTGAGACAATTGTAGAATCTAATTATTATTCCTAGAGTATGCAAAGCCCGGTGTTAAGCCATCCTTCACAAACTATCCCAGCTCACGGTGGTCAACTGGTCAACCGTATCGCTACACCCGAACAACGGCAGGAATTTTTGGAGAAAGCTGAATTTCTGCCCAGAGTCACATTAGATAAACGGGCTGTCAGCGACCTTGAAATGATTGCTATCGGTGGCTTTAGTCCTCTGACTGGCTTCATGACGAAAGAAGACTACCAATCAGTGGTAGACCGGATGCGTCTCGCCAATAACCTACCGTGGTCAGTTCCAATCACCCTCTCGGTTACCTCTGAAGTAGCTGCTCCTCTGCAAGAGGGGGGGTTAGTCCGTTTGGATGATACCAGTGGTCAGTTTATTGGTGTATTAGAACTGACGGAAAAATATCCTTACGACAAAACCCATGAAGCAGTGCAAGTTTACCGCACTGATGAAGATAAGCATCCTGGTGTGAAAGTCGTGTATGACCAGGGAGAGATTAATTTAGCTGGTTCGGTATGGTTACTGGAACGGTTACCCCATCCCCAGTTTCCCCCCTACCAAATCGATCCAGAAAAATCGAGAGCCATGTTCTCGGAACGGGGTTGGAAAACAGTGGTAGGTTTCCAAACCCGTAATCCCATTCATCGGGCTCATGAATATATCATCAAGTGCGCTCTAGAAACTGTAGACGGTCTACTCCTTCATCCCTTAGTGGGTGCTACTAAAAGCGACGACATCCCAGCAGATGTACGGATGCGTTGCTATGAAATCATGTTGGAGAATTATTTTCCTAATAACCGAGTGATTCTGGCAATTAACCCTGCTGCCATGCGTTATGCTGGCCCAAGAGAAGCCATTTTCCATGCTTTGGTACGGAAGAATTATGGCTGTACCCATTTCATTGTAGGACGGGATCACGCTGGTGTGGGAGACTATTACGGTACCTATGATGCCCAACACATTTTTGGTGAGTTTGAGCCAGGTGAGTTGGGGATCATGCCGATGAAGTTTGAGCACGCCTTCTACTGCACTCGCACCCAGGGTATGGCTACCGCCAAGACTAGTCCAAGTACACCGGAGCAGAGGATTCATTTATCCGGTACTAAGGTACGGAAAATGCTACGTCAGGGAGAGTTACCACCACCGGAATTTTCCCGACCTGAAGTGGCAGCAGAACTGGCTAAGGCAATGCACGAGACGAGTTGAAGGTTGAAGGTTAGACCGTTGAAGGTTGAAGGTTGGAGGTTATTTGGTTGAAGGTTGAAGGTTGAAGGTTGAAGGTTGAAGGTTAGACCGTTGAAGGTTAGACCGTTGAAGCTTGAAAGTTGAAGGTTGGAGGTTGAAGGTTAGACCGTTGAAGGTTAGACCGTTGAAGGTTGGAGGTTAGACCGTTGAAGGTTGAAGGTTAGACCGTTGAAGGTTGAAGGTTGGAGGTTAAACCGTTGAAGGTTGCCGGTGACGCGGTTATTTGGTTATTTGGTTAGGCGGTTATATTCCAAACCTGTAACCAAATAACCTGTAACCTGTAACCTTAAACCAAATAACCTGTAACCTGTAACCTTAAACCAAATAACCTGTAACCTGTAACCTTAAACCAAATAACCTGTAACCTGTAACCTTAAACCAAATAACCTTCAACCTTCAACCGTCTAACCTTGGCCAATAGGCACGCGCGTCGCGTTCAAGCTTTAACTAGTGAACTAGTGAACTAGCTGAACTGGAAATCCCACAGCTTGTGGCCGTGGGAGCCCCAATCCTGGTAGGCTGATAGCTGAAATCTGAAAGCTGAAGCGCGGATATGGGACTTAATCGCCGGACTTTTCTGCAAAAAGCTAGTTTGGGATTGGCAACATTAGGAGTAAGTGAAACATTACTATCCCTCCTAGGGAATAGTGGTTTAGCTGTTCCTGGAATAGACCGTTACTTCCAAGTATTAGCACAACCCCTTGGGCGAAAGTTAGCCCTACTAGTGGGTATCAACAAGTATCCTCGTAGCACACTATTGGATGGCTGTGTTACTGATGTAGAACTACAACAAGAACTATTGATTCATCGGTTTGGCTTCAACCCGAAGGATATACTTATACTTAAAGATGACCAAGCGACTCGCAAAAATATTGAAACGGCTTTTATTGAACATCTGACTGAGCAAGCGAAAGCGGGTGATGTGGTAGTCTTCCACTTCAGTGGCTTCGGTAGCCAGGTTAAGCTATCTCCAGGATATCAAACCGATAGGTCTGTTGCACTTCAAAATAGCTTGGTTCCAGTAGATGGGAGCCTTACCAAAAAAAATCCTAAGGTAGCCAACGATTTACTGGAAGAAACGCTAGTTTTGCTATTGCGATCGCTCTTCACTGACCAAGTCACTACAGTACTTGATACTAGCTACACCGTAGCTGATAGCCTCCTCCAAGGAAATATTAAGGTACGCTCTAGTACTAACCGACCAGCCCGAGAGGCTAGTCGGGACGAACTGGCTTTTCAAGAGGAACTGCGGCGGCGGATACAGGATTCTGGGAAAGGGATTGTAAACCGGCAATCCGTCTCGGTTGTTCCTGGATCGATGAATCCGATGGCAGGTATGGTGCTCACGGCTGCTGAACCAAATCAAATAGCAATGGAGGCTAAATGGAATAGTTTCAGTGCTGGCTTATTTAGCTATGGTCTTACTCAGTATCTGTGGCAGGCAATACCAACAACGACAAGTCAGGTGAGCCTGACTCACGCTGGTGTGATGGTTAATCAACTGACAGGTACACAGCAACAGCCAAAGCTAGGAGGTCAAAGTAGTCTTGAGCCAATACCTACCTATTATCTCCCTGCTGACCCTAGCATGGGAGCGGATGGTGTGGTCACTGCCGTGGAAGATAATGGTCAAACTGCACAGTTGTGGTTAGCAGGATTACCAGCAACAGTTGTGGATTACTATAGCAACAACTCTGTATTGTCTGTATTGGAATTAGTCGGTGCTAAATCGGGAGTCTCCCAACTACAAATAACGTCTCAAGATGGTCTGACTGCTAAGGCAAAATTTATTGGTGGTACTACTGATAATAACAATCAGCTACAAGTTGGGCAGCTGGTGCAAGAAGCTGTCCGGGTGTTACCCCGTAATATTGGTCTAACGGTAGCTCTGGATGGGAACCTAGAACGAATTGAGCGAGTAGATGCTACCAGTGCCTTTTCTGGTATCTCTGCTGCATCGGTAGTGCAAGCAGGGGAACAACCGGCTGATTATTTGTTTGGGAAAGCACTCTCTTCCACAAATGGTGGAGGAGGGGGTTATGGAATCTTCTATCTAGACGGTGAACCCATACCCAATGGAGTTGGAGAAGCTGGGGTAGCCGTGAAGTCAGCAGCTATGGGATTGGCTGGTAAACTGAACACCTTGCTGGCCGCAAAATTGCTGCGTCTAACCGCAAATGATGGGTCTTCCGGTCTAGGTATTCGGGTATCCCTGGACATGGTTGAACCAGAGCAAAAGGTAGTGATGCAACTCGAAACATTACGGACGGCTTCCTCCTCACGGGTAGGTTTCGTAGGTGAGGGGGAAGCTAAATCTCAGGGTGAGTTGACGGAAACTGTGGCAGGAGCAGGTGTTCCGATCTTGCCGATTGGGAGTCGTCTCCATTATCAGATCGAAAACTACGGTGACCAACCGATCTATTTCTTGCTATTAGGCTTTAATACCAATGGCAATGCGATCGCACTATATGAACTGCCATTTTTGGAAACATCACAGACTTCAGAAAACTCTGCATTTATCACAAATGCCGTAATTGCTCCTGGGGAAACTCTAACCCTGCCATCAGCTGTAGCTTCTGTTGGTGGGATTGTCTCAGGTCCTAGTGGACTGGTGGAAATGCAACTGATTTGCAGTCGCTCCCCCTTCACTCAGGCCGCTACAGCTCTCGACGCTGTGCCATCTCGTCGCGGAATCGGAGCACCAATTGATGATTTGTTTAACCCCTTGGACGTAGCCCAGGCGGTGCTGCAAGACATACACAATGCTAGTGCAAATTCCCTAGATTCTTCCCTCAGTATAGGTGCTGATTCCTACGCCTTGGATGTCAATACTTGGGCAACTCTAAGTTTTCTCTATCGGGTAGTTTGATTTTAGGTTGTTAATTGTCAATTCCTAATTGGCAATTAACAATTGCTCCATAAGTGTTTAAGAGGAAATAGGAAACAGGGAACAGAGAACAGGGAATAGGGAACATCACTAATAATTTTTAGGTATTTTTTTTGTTAAACTATTCTTATAATTTTGGTTATTTCAACAACATAACTTTTATTGATTTTGACTAATTAACCCTTCTTAGGTAACCTCGCTTTCCCAAACACTTGCTCCGGAGTAAGTTCCAATCCTTCAAAAAGCGAATCAGTGATCAGCGCAGCTTTGGTATAAGTCCGTGGTGGCGCATCTGGATAAAAAATTGTGATACTTCTCGCCTGAGGATCAACAACCCAAACTCGTAATACTCCCGCTTCTAAATAATCCGTTGCTTTCTCGGCTAATTGGCCAAAAGTTTGTCCCGGTGAGATAATTTCAATGGCTAACTCTGGAGGTACTGGACAAGCCTCATCTTCTATAACTTCTGAGGGCAGACGCTGAACAGAAATGTAGGTTAAATCAGGCACAGGTACCCAGTTTTGACCGTGACGTTGCAAGGCTATTGCCCACTCTGGATTGACTTCACCCTTTTCCTGACACCACTGATCCAAAAGTGTATATAAAGCACCAGTTACCCTAGCATGAAAACGTTTAGGAGACATTTTCGGTACTGGAAGCCCCTCAACTAATTCATAGGTTACATCGGTCGAAGGCATTGCCAGAAATTCTTCCAGGGTAAGTAGAGTTTTAGTTTTGAGTTGTGGCATTTTTATAGGGACCCCGAGATCATTTATCTGGTGTCAGTGGCTTTAGTATATACTGGTAAGTATTCAGCTATCAGCCGTCAGCCGTCAGCTAATCAACGGGAGGTAGTAAACAAGCTTACGGGCTGGTACGGTTGGTTGAAAATCTCTGCTCGTTTTACTCATCCGACTCCGTTCAGTTAAAGCGCCTGCTAGCTGCTAGCTGATAGCTGATAGCTGATAGCTGATAGCTGACGGCTGAATGCTTACATATACTGATTTAAAAAAATAGCGTTGATCATATTTATGAGGTACATTCAATTTTAGCAATCCCTACTCCCTACTGCCATTAACCCAGAACGAAAGTTCCTCACCCAATTAAGATTTGGGGCAATCTCTTAGGCTTTGCAATGCTACGATAAAAGGCAAAAACAAGAAGTCGTAACCTTGTGTCTGTCTCTACTCAATCGAGGGGAAAAAACTTTGAACAGCCTTTAGCGGTACCAACGGAACCGGTCTGGCGCTTTAAGGTTGAACAATACCACCAGATGATTCGCTGGGGTATCCTGGGCGAAGATGACCCAGTGGAACTGCTGGAAGGGTGGCTCATTCCTAAAATGCCGAAAAATCCACCACATCGTGCCTCTACTAAACTAACTCGGAATGCACTGGAAGCGATTATTCCAAACGGATGGTACGTAGATGCACAAGAACCAATTACTTTAGACAATAGTGAGCCAGAACCGGATATCGTGATTGTTAAAGGCGATACTCGCGATTATCTTGACCGCCATCCTGGTGCGTCAGACTTAGCTTTAGTGGTTGAAATTGCCGACTCCACCCTAGAACGAGACCGAACGTTGAAGAAACGCATCTATGCTCGTGCAGGTATTTCAGTTTATTGGATTGTCAATCTGATCGACAAGCAACTCGAAGTTTATACCCAACCTATTGATATATATACAACGCCAACCTATCAGCAATTTCAAGATTACAAACTGTCGGAACAAGTGTCTGTTTTTATCGATGACTCTCCTATTGGTTCCTTGACTGTGCAAGAGGTCCAACAAAAACACGAATTTTCTGCCCTAAACCTTGTCAAACACTATTCATGCTCTTACAATGAAATCAGTCAGTAACTTGTTTAACAAGCGAACACTACCGCCCAACGAAGAACTAAAAGCGAAGGCAGCTGGTCGTAAGTTAAGCGACGTAAAATAATGGACTGAGTGAAGTTACAGTGCGGTTTAAGAGTAGGCCGAGAGCCTCCATCAAGAAAATTAGCGCTTTGTCTTTGGCATTGCTTTGTCGGCAACAACCATTAGTTAAAACTAATGCTATACCATCGTCCTATCTGCTTGTAAGTAGGTTTGTACAGGTTAAATGTTGCACCTGAGCGGAGAATATATAATCCTACGGCAGGGGTGTTGGCTAGCACTAAGGTTTGGTTTGCACCGCATATCCGCTCTTCCAGCTTAGGTGCTAGATTCTGTAACACTTCCTGAGTCAAAATACTCAGATCAGTTCCTTCTTTTAGCCACGTCACTAAGTCTGGAAGGTTCATGATTGGCTCTAGGATAGACAGTGATGGGAAGTTCAGTTAATCAAAATCTTATTAGACATCTCCAAAAATTAACCTCAAACCCTTGCACTGCCTGGGTCAAAACCGAGTTTCTGGAGATGTCTATTATGGTTAGGGGAATTTTGTTAATTGTTAATTGTTAATTGTTATTTTTTAACTGAATAATAATAAGTAAATCTACAACTTTCACGGCAGTTAACCTCTGGTCGTGCTTAACGCCAGAGCTATCCCTTCATAGAATACAAGTAGGATTGCTAGATCAACTTATCGAAACGAGCACGGAGGGATTTGAACCCCCGACACCCAGAACCGGAATCTGGTGCTCTATCCACTGAGCTACGCGCCCTTATGCTTGAGTGAATATATCAAGCGTTAATCTATTTGATTAGCTTTGATAATAGCACACTATTGCAATTATTTATTATACACCACTTGAGCACGGAAAAGTGTAAACTGTTTGAAATCTGTCCTAGCAAGTGCCATCAGCTACAGATAACTGGTCGGATCGACAGGTTCACCGTTCTTACGAACCTCAAAATGGAGGTGGGGACCGGTAGAGAAACCCGTAGACCCAACGGTTGCGATCGCATTTCCTCGTTTGACCGATTCTCCCTTACTCACCAAGATTCTACTGGCATGACCATATAGGGTAGCAATACTGTCGCCATGGTCAATAATTACTGTATTGCCATAACCACCATACCAACCGGCAAAAATTACTGTACCGCTATCTGCTGCTCGAATAGTACTGCCATAACTAGCCCCAAAGTCAATCCCAGAATGGAAGCGAGATGTGCCTAGAATGGGGTGACGTCGCCAACCAAAACTGCTGGTAATGGAGCCATTACTGGGATAAAGCAGCTGACCAGTATTAAAAATAACCGTTTTGCGAAGCCTTGCCTTCCTAGCTGCCGCAATCTTGTTTTGACGGGCAATCTCTCGTTGAATCAAGATCACAAGATTTTTAGAATCTTCTGCTAACTGCGCTTGGGATGCTTCTAAAGCTTCTCGGTTAGAGTTAAGTCGCT
Source organism: Moorena sp. SIO4E2 (assembly GCF_010671945.1). Lineage (NCBI taxonomy): Bacteria > Bacillati > Cyanobacteriota > Cyanophyceae > Coleofasciculales > Coleofasciculaceae > Moorena > Moorena sp. SIO4E2. The sequence continues at coordinate 12,374 of NZ_JAAHIE010000040.1, read as the reverse complement.
CAATCAGTTGTTGCTGTGTCTTCAGCTGGGCTTCAAACTGCTTCTTTTTGGCTAGGAGTTGCTGTTTAAGTAGGGAAACTCGGTTTTTCTGAGCCTCTATCTCGGTTTTGCGTTGGTTAATGCTGTCGGCTTCAGCTTTTAAACTAGTTAAGATTTGCTGGTCTGTTTGATAGACTAACTTCAATCGGCGGCGTTGAGCCAGAAATTCGTTGATATCTTGACTCTTGAGCAGGATATTCGACCCAACTTCAGCCGTGGGCTGGCGCTGTAGAAAACGCAGTCGAGCAATGATTGCAGCCCGCTTTTGGTAATAGCTGCTCTCGGCAATTGCTAAATCCTCCTGCAACTGGTCTAGACGCTGGTTAGCGAGTTGGATTTGCCCATTGTAATCCTGGTTAGCCGTATCAGTAGACTTGAGATTAAGCTCAATCACACCCAGCTTCTTCTGGGCAGATTGCTCGACATTGGATATGCGATCGCTTTCCTTAATAATAGTAGACCGTTGCTGCTCAATATGTTTCTGTATCTGTTCCAGGGTATCTACTGCTCCTGGGTTAACTGCTCCTGGGTTGATTGCTTCTGGGTTGGTTGAGGGCGCAGTACTTGCTGGAATTGTGACGATTAGCAGCCAAAGCACACAGCCTAGACAAACTCTCCCTATTCCGTGTAAGCCATACCAATCCCTAACCCTACCAAAAGCGTTGAGGTTTTTGGTATAGGTTCCCCTCTGCCGAATTTCCTTAACCACAGAGTATCTCAGTATTGTGAACAATCATCGAAAAAATTCCCGAATACAGCTGTCAACGGTTGTAAATCAATTTATGCTGACGAAAGTCAAACACTCCTTGGATATTATCTACTACCACTGGCCGATAGTGAAGACTGAAGGGAAACGATTAGTGTTGTCATTATGGGGACTGGTCTGTACTATGTAGGTATCTAAGGTATTTGAGCTGGGGAATCATACACCAAAGTAAACACCACAAACCCTAGCAACAACCTCAGCGCAAACCTCAGCCCTCTAGTCTATTTAAGTAAGGGAAATCAAGTATACAGCGGGTTTCAATGCCGTGAAGTACAGTATATATAGCGTTTTTTATCGTTTTTTGGGAGATGACGACCAAGGCAGATAATTTCAAATCCGGTCAAATAATGATTATATCCCTGATCGGGTAATTGGTAATTCGTAATTGGAAATTAGTAGTTGACGATTCCCTATTTACCATTACCAAACATCCAGAGGTGCGACCCGAAGGCGCTTTGAGCGAATTTAATTCTTAATGGGTCAAGCCCACCTAGGAATAGTTAACAAACCAGTAATTAACCGGACTTGATATCATCTCGCCTTTTCAGTCAATCAGACCGACTGAAAACTTGTAATTAAAGCAATATTAGGATTGAATTTCGTTATGACGGTACTAGCAGGATTTTACGTTTCTGGCGCTCTCTACTTTTTCTCGATCTGGTTTCAAGCGTTCCAGAAAGACACTAATTTATCTCCTGATCAAATCCGCTCTTCTTGGATAGTGTTGACGATAGCAAGCATTTTTTGGCCAATTGTTGCCCCGATTGCTAATCTGGAGAAGAGTTCTAGAAAAAAAGATAGTTTAGTTCAGGAACAAGAGTTGGATCCTAATAAAACAGGTATTTCACCTGAGCTATCCCGCACTTAATTGGTAAATATCAATTGAATGATACTGATATTAGATCCGGGAACATCAGTCTTGTAAAAATTGGGTAATGGTAAATGGGTAACTATGATTACTTCCAAGCCATTACCCATTCTAATATCTTGCACCTTCACTTAAAAGCTCTAAAATTTAGTAATCTTAATTCAGGAGCTTCGAGTCAGAATAAGTCAAAGTTATGTTGTTGGAATATAAGAGTTTTTATGCTGCTGATACGCGCAGCCTACTCAACCAACCATCAAGATCTGCCAAAGCGCGATCGCGATATGCTCCATACCGTTCTCGCTTATTCTTAATCCGCACTGGCAATTCGGGTAAAATGCCAAAATTTGGTGGCATAGGCTGAAAATGCTTAGGTGATGCGGAACTGATAAAGTCAAACAAGGCTCCCATCATCGTAGTGGGTGGCATCGTTACCAGTTCCAATCCCAATACCAGTCGCGCCGCATTGGTACCAGCCAGCCACCCTCCCGCAGCTGCTGCTGTATAACTTTCTGTTCCTACCAATTGACCAGCTGCCAACAAAGTAGACCGTTTTTTGAACTGTAGGGTTGGTTGCAATAACTCAGGAGCATTGAGAAACGTGTTCCGATGCATCACTCCCATGCGCACAAACTCTGCTTCTTCCAAACCCGGAATCAGTCGAAATACCCGTTTCTGCTCACCCCAGCGCAAATTGGTTTGGAATCCCACCATATTCCACAGCTGACCTGCTTTATCTTCCTGTCGCAGCTGTACCACAGCATAAGGACGCTGGTGCTGATTTTCTGGGGCGCGGAAGTCTCCCTTACGGGCATCAAACAGTCCCACTGGCTTCAGAGGACCGTAACGCATAGTATCTTCCCCCCGACGAGCCATCTCCTCAATCGGTAGGCACCCTTCAAAAAATTTAGCAGTTTCTTGCTCAAAGTCTTTCAATTCTGCCTTTTGAGCTGCACACAGTTCTTCCCAGAAGTGACGATACTGTTCCCGATTCATGGGACAATTAAGATAAGCAGCTTCTCCTTTGTCATACCGGGATGCCATAAAGGCAATATCACGATTGATGGATTCCCCCACTACAATCGGTGATGCGGCATCAAAAAAACTAAAGTATTCTAAACCAGTGAACTGTTGCAGGTCTTCGGCTAAAGCAGGACTAGTCAACGGACCGGTTGTAAGTACCACCACCCCTGTGGTAGTAATTTGCGGAACTTCCTCCCGCTGCAACTCGATCAGGGGATGACTAGCTAAGGTTTCCGTCAATTCCCGACTAAATACTGCTCGGTCTACAGCTAAGGCACCCCCAGCTGGAACAGCATGTTGATCAGCTTTGCCAATAATAATTGAACCAAGGCGTCTCAATTCTTCGTGCAACAAACCCGCAGCGCGATCGCTTGACTTAGCACCAAAGGAATTACTACATACTAGTTCTGCCAATTCGACCGTATGATGAGCCGGGGATAGTCGCACTGGTCGCATTTCGTGCAACACCACTGGTACTCCAGCCTGAGCAATTTGCCAAGCGGCTTCTGTACCCGCTAATCCACCACCGATAACATTTACTTGTTGTTTGTCATTAGTCATTATATAGCAAAGGGAACAGGGAATAGGGAACAGGGAATAGGGAGTAGGGAGTAGGGAGTAGGGAGTAGGGAGTAGGGAGTAGGGAGTAGGGAAAAGAGAACAGGAAAAAAATCCTGTGTACCTCATTTCTATGACAACCACTTTATTCAATTGTTAATTATTAATTGTTAACTTTTAATTGTTAACTTTTAATATCAACCAATTCACAATTAACAATTTTATATTCTCAATTATCACTCCTCAATTTTAAATTTTAACGGGACACGATCTGACTAAATAGTTAACAATTTAGTGATTGTTCCTGGTACTGGCAAAATAATAGTGACTAAAATCAACAAGGCTATAATTCCGCACAAATCTCGCCAGTTGTCAAGTTCTGAAACATCATTAAGGGCTGGTTCATCTGCCACTGGCATGAATAAAAGAATAATTCCCCACAGGAGTAATTCTGGCTGGATAAATACTAGGAGCATCATTAACAGCCGGGTAATCTGACCAATGGTCATACCAGTTCTTTGACCCAACATCGCATGGACGATATGTCCACCATCCAGTTGTCCGACTGGCATTAAATTGAAAGCAGTAACAACTAAACCGACATAACCAGCGACTGCCACAGGATGAAGGTTAATGGCTGTGTTGGAGACAAATTCACTGCCCAATGCCCATTTACTTAGTAAGCTTAGCAAAAGGGAAAATCGGGGATCGAGGGATTCTAGGTTCAAGATTCCTGAAGAGTCAGACAAAGGCACTACAGTGGAATGGGCTAATCCCCACATTAGGATTGGTAGGGTAACCACTAAACCGACTAGTGGACCAGCAATGCCTATATCAAATAAGGCTTTACGGTTAGGAACAGGAGAGCGTATATGAATAAATGCTCCCAATGTTCCCAAGAATAAAAAGGGTATGGGGATAAAGTAAGGCAGAGTTGTACGCACCTTGTAAACCATTGCGGCGAAATAATGACCGAGTTCATGAATGCTGAGAATTGCCATTAAGGCCAGGGCATAGGGCAGTCCTTGCAGTAAAACTGCTGGGTCAGTCAGGGGATTTTCCGACACCCCAGTTATCTGAGTGCCCATCCAGGTGGTGGTAAACAAAGTAATCACCATCAGCCCCAATGCTAAACCAGGTCGCGTTAATGATTCAGACCCCCTGTAAGGTTTGGTTGATTTTTTGGTATTGGGCACTAGAGCAAAAAAGGGTTTGCCGCTAAAGCTTTCTTGAAAGACTACGAAGAAGCGATCGCCAAACTCGGCTTCTATATTTGACCGCACGGTACGGTAGGCTTGCTCTGGGTTAGTGCGCAGTTTGCCGCGACACAACACTACTTGAGGTCGGTACTCAATATTCTGGAGATAGTAGATTCCCCAGGGAAAACAATTTCTGAGGTCTTTTTCTTCTTCTTTAGTAATGGGACGAAGGCTTGACTTTTCAGTTGCCGATGCAATTTTGGCGACCGGGTCTGAGGTACTTGTTTTAGTCGGATTGTCTTTGGTCATGGTTGAATTGGGAGCTGGGCGTCCCCACTGAATCAGCAGCCAGTACAACGGCAAGCAAATCACAAATGGACCGAGCAATAGGGCTGGTGGTATTGGTGTGTTCTTACCATTGAACAGAGTCCAACCAATCCAGACTAGTGGTGGAGTCATCATTACCAGCCACAGTAACCATACTGGTGTCCGGGTGAGGCTGGCAACGGTGCGCTGGATAACGAAGTAGGTAATCACAGCGAGTAAAATAAATGTAAATGGGAGTAGCCAGAGTTCCATGATGAAAGATCACACCGTCTACTAAAAACTACAATTAAACTACAAGCATTGTGCAACCCGATCCTCCAGCAAAAGGCGATTTTTCTCTTACGCCAAGCGCATCGTCTAATCAGCAACCTGCTGCATCCAAGCCACCACGCCTTGTTCTAGATACCATTTTTGCTTTTCCACCCAATCGAGATACGTTAGGTGGTACGGCTTATATTATTGTAGGAAATTCCTTCAACCTATTGATTGATTGTCCTGCCTGGAATGAGACTAACCAACAATTTTTGCGTGAGCAAGGGGGAGTCTCATTACTGTTTATTACCCATCGGGGTGGTATTGGTAAAGCAAAGGAAATTCAGGAGAGTATGGGGTGCCAAGTCCTGATTCAAGAACAAGAGGCTTACTTACTGCCGGGATTGGAGGTAGTTACATTTCACCAGGAGTTGACTATAAATCCCTACTGCTACGTCATTTGGACTCCTGGTCACTCTCCTGGTTCTTCTTGTCTTTACTACACTGGTGCAGGGGGTGTGCTATTTTCTGGGCGTCATTTGCTTCCTAGTAAACAGGGAGAACTGTTGCCCCTGCGAACCCCGAAAACATTTCATTGGCCGAGACAGATTCGGAATGTGCAATCTTTGCTTGAGCGTTTTACCCCAGAGACTCTTCAATTTATCTGTCCTGGTGCCAATACTGGTTTTTTGCGAGGCAAAGGCGTGATTGACCAAGCTTACGAGGGTTTATCAGACGTAAGGGCGAAGTTTGAAAACCCAGAAGCGTTATATATCTGAGGCCCTGAGGCTCTGACGCCCTGATCTACAGATAATCTAACTTGCCTTAGCTAGAAAAGGATCAGATGTTAACAAATTGATTGCTTCCTGATACTGACTATCTGCTTCTGTCCCCACTTGGCTAATAGTAATTGCTTCTAAAGGCACCTCCAAGTCTGGCTCAATCCCTAATTTATTAATATCCCGGTGATTGGGGGTCTCGTACTTGGCAACGGTAACTGCTAATCCTGAGCCATCTATTAGTTCAAATAAGGACTGAATTAACCCTTTGCCAAAGGTTTTTTCCCCGACTAGCTTTGCCCTACCATTGTCCTGTAAAGCGCCAGCTAGAATCTCACTAGCACTGGCGCTGCCTTGATTAACTAATACAACCAAGGGGTCTTCCGTAAGAGCGTCACCATAGGCTTCAAAGCTACCAATGGTGCCTTGGCGGTTAACGGTGTAAACAATAGTGCCTTCATCTAACCAGAGGCGAGCAATTTCAATACCTGCCTGCAATAGACCCCCTGGATTATTCCTGAGATCAAGAATATAGCCATCTGCACCCATCTCCTTGAGTTTAGCAACGGCGTGGGCAACTTCCATTGGGGCGTTAGCACTAAATTGAGACAGACGAATATAACCGACTGGGTCTCTATTTTCCTGGGTATCGAGGACTGAATACACTGGGTTTAGGGAAATGCGATCGCGCACTATTTCCACCAATTTTGGCTGTTCTTTCTGGCCTTGAATTTTCAAGGTAACTGTTGTACCAATTGGTCCACGCATCCGTGCTGCCGCTTCATCGAGAGTCATTTCCCTAGTCAACATGCCATCAATTTCTAGGATGTGATCCCGTGCTCGGATACCGGCTAAATCTGCTGGTGATTGAGCAATTGGGGTGATTACTTCTAACTCACCAGTTTCCCCATCAATGGCAATTTGTAGCCCGACACCGGAGAGTTCACCAGAGGTGCTGATTTGCAAACTATGATATTGGTCGGGTCTGAGCAATCGTGTGAAGGGATCCCCAAGACTCCCTAACATGTTTTCTATGGCCGTATAGGTAGCTTCACGATTAGGCAGCCGCTTTTTCAAGGTCTTCTGACGTAACAACCACCAATTCTGATGGTTAAAGGTATCATCAACGTAGGATTGAGAGACAATCCGCCAAGCTTGGGAAAAAAGCCTTTGCTCCTGAGAGAAGGCAGCTGCTGTTGGTGTCCACCAGGCAGACAATAGCATGATTGGGAAGGTTAGTAAGAGTCCAACCCAGAAGGCTCGTTTGTGCATGATCAAAAATTTATGAGAGTACTTGTTAAGTTATGTTACCTGTAACCGCGATCAGGTATAATATTTGGGCTGTAACCGCCAGAGTTGACGGCAAATTAATGAAGCAGGTCATGTTAAAATTAACATCATGTAACATATAGGCTGTATTCGTTGTAAATTAAGGAGTTGAACACTCCGACGTTCAACGTCTGACGGCAAAATCCTTTCGGAAACTCTGGCCTCATGTTTTCTAAGCAAATCACTGACTCGAAAGTATACGACTGGTTTGAGGAGCGTCTGGAAATTCAGGCACTTTCCGATGACATCACTTCAAAGTACGTACCTCCCCACGTTAATATTTTTTACTGCCTGGGTGGAATTACTCTAACTTGCTTTATAATCCAGTTTGCCACTGGATTTGCCATGACCTTCTACTACAAGCCGACGGTCGCTGAAGCATTTAGCTCTGTACAGTACATTATGACTGACGTGAGCTTCGGCTGGCTGATCCGCTCTGTTCACCGCTGGTCTGCCAGCATGATGGTGCTGATGATGATTTTGCACGTCTTCCGGGTCTATTTGACTGGTGGTTTCAAAAAGCCCCGTGAACTGACCTGGGTGACAGGGGTAGTTTTAGCAGTAATTACCGTCTCCTTCGGTGTGACTGGCTACTCCTTGCCTTGGGACCAAGTTGGTTACTGGGCGGTCAAGATTGTATCTGGCGTTCCTGAAGCTATTCCCGTGGTTGGTTCTTTAATCGTCGAACTGCTGCGGGGTGGTACTAGTGTAGGTCAGGGTACTCTGAGTCGCTACTACAGTCTACATACCTTTGTGCTGCCCTGGTTTATCGCTGTCTTCATGCTGCTGCACTTCCTGATGATTCGCAAACAGGGCATTTCTGGTCCGTTGTAAATCTGTACTGACTAAAAGTCAGGAAAGTGTTAAAACTAAATGCAAACCTTGCTGCTGCCACCTGCTTACCTTTACTTATTAAGGAGAAGAATTTAAGCAATGTCAGTTCTTAAAAAGCCGGATCTAGACGATCCAATTTTACGTGCCAAACTAGCCAAGGGGATGGGTCATAATTATTATGGCGAGCCAGCTTGGCCTAATGACCTCCTCTACGTTTTCCCAGTGGTAATCATGGGTTCCATTGCTCTATGCATTGGTTTAGCTGTGCTTGATCCAGCTATGATTGGTGAACCAGCCGATCCCTTTGCCACACCTTTAGAAATCCTCCCGGAATGGTATCTATATCCTGTTTTCCAAATTTTGCGGATTCTCCCTAATAAACTTTTGGGTATTGCTGCTATGGGATCAGTTCCCTTGGGTCTGATGCTGGTTCCCTTCATCGAAGGTGTGAACAAATTCCAGAACCCATTCCGCCGTCCAGTGGCAACTACGGTATTTTTATTTGGTACCCTAGTCACCATCTGGCTTGGTGTTGGTGCTACCTTACCCATTGATCAGTCTTTGACTTGGGGTCTGTTTTAAGATTCGCTTAACCATCAGTCTCATCCTACAACTAGAGTTTGAACTAGAGTTTGTGGGATTTCGAGTGGTTAGTGATTAGTCATTAAAAAAAAGCTTTTCTGAAAATCCCACGGCTCAATGTACGTGGGATTTTTGTTTGATAGCAATTTCCAAGAATTTCCTCCGTGCCAAGTATCTTAACCTACATTCCGCAGCTTAGCTCGCAGAGCTATGGTATTTTTGAACAAGACGTGAGACGCATTCCCCCACCTGGCCGCAGGCCACGCTACGCGAACGTTCAGGTGGGGGTTAGTCCACGCCAGTAACAAAAAAATAAACAATAAAAAACCTCTGGCAATCTATATTTTCATAGGTTAATATATTAGTTAATATAGTTGTTTTATATTAGTGAAGACACCAACCAAAGTGATCAGAACTGATAAGTGGAAGCTTAATCCTTCTCCCTCGCAAAAAGAATTATTTGCGGAGACGGTCAAAGTTTATCGTCAGGCTTGCAAGTATTTGGTTGGTATCATCTACACTCACTGGTCTGAACTTGGTGGATTGACAGCAGATCAATTAACTCCTGCTGTAGAGCGGCTAATGCATCAAACCGCCAAGCGACCTAATATAAAATACCCTCAGTTCAATCAAGCTTTTTACAAATTTCCCAGCTACTACCGTCGGGCTGCGATCTCGTTTGCGGCGGGACAGGTTAGTAGCTATGTCACTCGTTATAGGGACTGGCAATCTGGAAACAGAAAAAGAAAAGATAGTAAGCCACCAAAACTAAATGCTGGGACTGGTTGCTATCCTGCTTTATACAAAGGACAGTGTTATAAGTTACATGGTTTCGACCAAGTAGAAATTAAGGTTTTTGATGGTAAAAACTGGGACTGGACGAAAGTTCAAATTACCGGATTAAGAAACCGCCACACCTGTGGGACTAACAAAATCATGTCCCCGTCATTGATATTCAATGATAGGTACTGTCATTTATCTGTTCCATTTGCTTGCAAGCCAGAAAAGCGCAAGCCAGAAGGCAACGTTACTGCGGTAGATCTAGGCATCAATACCACCGCAACAATAGCAGTTGTAACCCACACCGGCACTGTAATCCACCGTGATTTCGTTCACCCCGGAAGAGACATAGACCGTAGGGACAAACGACTAAGATCCGTATCCGTCCGAGCCTCCAAGACTATGGGCAAAGGGGGGAAACTTCATAAAGGTTTCTGCTGTTTGACCTACCAAAAATGCCAAAGAATCAACAACCAAATTAGCCATATAGTTTCTAAACGAATTGTTGAGATTGCTGAGAAATTCAATTCTGTTCGCGTAGCGTGGCCTACGGCCTTAGCAATCGTGTTTGAGAACCTCAAAGGATGGAAGCCTAAAGGTGGAAAAAAGAGATCTAACCTGAGGCAGAAATTTCACGGGTGGCTCAAAGCTAAAATTCGTGATTTCACAGAAATGAAGTGGACTGAACTTGGCGGAAAAGTTGTAGAAGTCGTGGCTGCTTACACTTCCAAACTGGCCTACGATGGCTCCGGTACGGTTAAACGAAATTCAAGAAATTACTCCCTAGCAACCTTCTTATCAGGTAAGTGTTTCAATGCCGACCTCAACGGCGCTTACAACATCGGGGCTAGAGGTGTACTTAAACTCGTTCGCAGAAATGGCAACGAGGGTCGTTCCAGCAAAAGATCTCGACGACCGCCTAGAAGCTGGGCGTGCTTGTGTGATCTGTGGACTAGCGGTAGTTCCAGATTAGCATAGGACACCACCACCTCGGTTAGCCAGGTGGTGGAAGCTTCATGCATGACCCCTAACTCTATTTACGCCTAGGTAATGGTAAAGATGTAGTGATTTGGCTAGGGTCTGGTCAAGGTAACGGGAGCTAAAGTCACTACTTGTGTACCACTACCTACGCCTAATAGGGGATGCAATCCGGCGATCGCAATCGCTTTATTTGGCTAGATAAGCTTGTCTGAGTTGCCAAATTAGTTCCCGATAAAGTTCATTTTTGACACGATTTCCCCGCTCGCAGTGTTCTAGCTTAATATCATCTACAAAAAACTTGACAGTCAAAACTTTGTTGGAGTCCATTTGTGATCCTCCCACCATCTTAATTTCTTCCATCCAAATTTTCGGATTTTGCCATTCGATGCGGGAGCGTTTAAATCGTTCTTGTAACCACATAATCAGATCATCAACAACATCATCAAATCGGGTATCATCAATGGAGAGATTATTCGCTCTCAGCCATAATTGATTGGCTTTGCGCTTAAGAATGGTAATTTTTTGTTCCCAAGACTCGCGCAGTAATTTATGATCTTCTAACAACAAATCTGGATCTTTGCACCAGGTGTTATACCATTCTCTGACTAAACCAATCAGGGAGTCTCCTCCAGATTGGGCATGCTCTCCTTCTTCTAAAGTTAATTTTCGTTGACGATTTCCCAAACGAACCGCTTGTGTCGATAAACCCATTTGCTCACAAATATTCAAATAATCTCCCTGAATTATACGGATTTCACTGTATTCTAAGCCTTCATTTTCAAACCGATCCACTTGCTCGGACAAGCGATCAAACGCATTTTCAATTTCCTCTAACTTATGATTCACTTTTTGTTCTGCTTTTAACCGGATTAAACCCACTTTTCGCTTCTGTTCTGCTCTGATTCCCGGCTTAGAAAATCCATAAAACTTTTCTAAAAGTTCAAGCTTGCGATCGATTAGTCCCATTGTGTCGGGGTGAGCTAAGATCACGTTTTCAATCAACTGAATTGCTTGACCGGGATCAACTGTTGACATGATCGGAAGTTCCAGTTGATCGTAATAATGGGGAGTTGGACGAGTGAGATTAACAATTTCTTTTGTTTCAAAGGTAGAATTAGGAAGGTAGACATCACTGTGGTTACTCACAACATACAGATGAGTAACTCGCAAACCAACTTTTTTGATCACTGCAAGTTGACCGGAAGACAGTAAAATCACATCTCCAAATTGAAAAGGAGTATCGACTAATAAAACCAAACCGCTCAGAAAATTGGCGAGGGAATCTTTGAATGCAAAGCCAAGAATAAAAGATGCTCCTCCAAGGGCGACCCAGACTCCAGCCACGTTTATTCCTAAAGTTTGTAAGAATAGTGAGCCGCCAATAACATAGACTAAAATAGGCAAGATGCCTTGAAGAATGGGAAGCAAAACATCATCCCACATGGCTTCTGTTTGCTCTGAATACTTCTTTAAGTAGTAGAGAATAACTTTAGTTAAAATTTGAGCGGTGACATAAGTGATTATCGCAATCATTGCAGCGGTTAATCCTCGATTTACCCAAACTTCATAATTTTCGCTTAGTTTAAGTTTAGGAATTAATGAAATTTGAATTCGTAAAAGTAGTACAAATAATAATAAAGGTTGACGTATAATTTTTAAGCTTGTGATTGCTGCGTCAGAGGAGAATCGACGAAATATAGGCGGAAGAATCACAAAGGTGATAACATATAATACCGCAATAATTCCTCCTAGAATTGCAAGGCTTTTTAAATATTCACTTAATACAATCATATTAACCTCTTGCTACTGGCTTCTGTAATAATTTTCACTTTTGCCCACACAACATTGAACTTTTTCCCCTGATTGTACACCATCAAGCCAGAATTGTATCAGGGTAAACGCAAGAAAAATGAACCCATAATATGAAATAACCGATGTCATCTCAAAATTTCCAATGGTTTTTGGCTTCGATACCCCCACTAACTTAACTGCAACCAGTCGCCAATCCTTGCCACTGCTGCCTGCAACCGATTGTGAACAGATTCAGCTAGCTTCTGACC